>CAZOLU010000136.1:6553-7173 GCA_964580485.1 uncultured Saprospiraceae bacterium
TTTAGAAAAGCGTAGTGGCTTGCTGACACTTCATATTCATCTAAAAGGCACTATTCCTGCAATCTGTGATATATGCAGTGAATCCTTTGACTTAGAAATCAACCAAGAGGAAGAACTTGTGGTGAAGTTTGTAAGTGAGATCCCTGAAGATCAAGCTGATGCCGAAATTATCTACCTCAAGCATGGAGAAAATAGTCTGCGTCTGGCTTTTCCTATTTATGAACTATTGATGCTGAGTATCCCGATACGAAAAACGCATCCAGAGGACGAAAATGGGCTACCCACTTGTGATCCTAAAATTTTAGAACTCTTGAACCAATTGCAGGAGGATCAACTTAGCGAAGAAGAGGAAGAAGCGGATTCAAATTCTATTTGGGCTGCATTAAAAGGGCTCAAAGATTTAGATAAAGAAACATAAACCAATTTAGGTTGAGATATAATTATTGAATTGAAAATTTTGACTATAAAACTGATTTGAAATGGCACATCCTAAGAGTAGAATCTCGAAACAGCGTAAACGTAAACGCCGCACGCATTATAAAATTAAAGCACCTAATGTAGTAACTTGTCAAAGCTCAGGGCAGCCACATTTGCGCCACCGTGCACATTGGCACGAAGGA
>CAZOLU010000136.1:7183-9448 GCA_964580485.1 uncultured Saprospiraceae bacterium
GTTCTTATCGACAAATCTTCTGAGTTGGAAGAAGAGGCTGATTTCGAAGAGCTAGACTTTGATGACGGAGAGGAATAGCAATTCCCTCCTTTCCAACTAAGCAGATATTTAAGATTTTAAGATATCGCTCCCTGGGCTATAGCCCAGTGGGGCTTTTTTAGTTGATACTAATTAACGCTCTGCCTTGATTTTTCCAACAAACTTGTTATCTTGCTAGCAAAAGTGCGATACTTTATTTTCAACCCTCAAGCTAGATCTCCTTATGAAAAAAATTATTTACAGCGATCAAGCCCCCGCTCCTGTAGGGCCCTACAGTCAAGCCGTTGCAGCCAACGGAATGCTTTATGTCTCTGGTCAAATCGCCCTTGACCCCAACAGCGGTGCTATCTTGCTTGGCGATATCCAAAAAGAAACTCACCAAGTGATGCGCAACCTCAAAGCAGTACTAGAGGCTGCTGGCGCAAGCTTGGAGGATGTCGTTAAATGTACCATCTTTATGGCAGATATGAAGGATTATAATGCGATCAACCAAGTTTATGCAGAATACTTTGCCGAAGATAATGCCCCAGCTCGTGAAGCAGTAGAAGTGGCTCGCCTGCCCAAGGATGTTAATGTAGAAATCTCCTGTATTGCGGTCTTATCCGCTTAATGAAATATGTTGAACCTGCTAATTGCTATGCTTTAGGCAAGTAGTACTTCATCAATTTTATAAAAGAAGAAAAAATCAACATTTAATCTTATCAATTAAGAAATTATGCAAACTATCAAAAAGTATATAGAAACCCATAAAGATCGTTTTTTAGAAGAATTGATGGAAATGTTGCGTATCCCCTCTGTCAGTGCAGATTCTCGACACAAGGCGGATATGTTGAAAACTGCCGAATACCTCAAAACAAAATTGGAGGCTGCTGGAGCTGATCTGGTGGAAATCTGTCCTACTCAAGGGCATCCTATTGTCTATGGCGAAAAAATAATTGACCCTAACCTTCCTACGGTGTTGGTTTATGGGCATTATGATGTACAACCTCCTGACCCCATGGAGCTTTGGACTTCAGGGCCTTTCGAACCAGTAATCAAGGATTTTGAGGAGCACCCTATGGGGGCGATTGTGGCGCGCGGTGCTTGCGATGATAAGGGGCAAATGTATATGCATGTCAAGGCTTTTGAGTATATGACTCAAGAAAATCAACTGGCCTGTAATGTCAAGTTTATGATTGAAGGGGAGGAGGAAGTTGGTTCTATGAACCTAGGTCCCTTTATCAAAGCTAATAAGGATCGACTACAGTGTGATGTGATTCTTATCTCAGATACTTCTATGATTGCTAATGAGGTCCCTTCTATCACTTCTGGTTTGCGTGGATTAAGCTACGTAGAAGTAGAGGTAACTGGGCCGAATCGTGATTTGCACTCAGGTACTTATGGAGGTGCAGTGGCCAACCCTATCAATGTCTTAGCTAAAATGATTGCTTCATTACATGATGAAAATAATCACATTACTGTTGATGGATTTTATGACGATGTATTGGAAGTCTCTGCTGCTGAAAGAGAAGCCATGAATCAAGCTCCCTTTGACTTGGAGGCCTACAAAAAAGGTTTGGATATCAATGCCGTAAAAGGCGAAGAAGGTTTTAGTACTTTAGAAAGAACTTCTATCCGTCCTACACTAGATGTGAATGGGATTTGGGGGGGATATATTGGCGAAGGGGCTAAAACCGTGCTTCCTTCTAAGGCTTATGCTAAGATTTCAATGCGTTTGGTGCCTAATCAAAATTCGGATAAGATTACTGAGCTGTTTCAAAAACACTTTGAAAAAATCGCTCCAGCTTCTGTAAAGGTAAAAGTTACACCCCATCATGGTGGAGAACCTGTTTTGACTCCTACGGATGGAATTGAATATAAAGCTGCTGAAAAAGCTTATGAGGAGACTTTTGGTAAAAAGCCCATTCCCTTGCGTGCAGGGGGGAGTATTCCAATTGTAGCGATGTTTGAGGAAGTCTTGGGCGCAAAAACTGTACTCATGGGCTTTGGTTTGGATAGCGATGCCATTCATTCTCCCAATGAGCGTTTTGGTATTTTCAATTATCTCAAAGGCATTGAAACCATCCCTTATTTTTATCAACATTTTGCTGCACTTAAAGCAGAACAATAGTATTCAACCAAGAATAGTTGTTAAGAATCTAATTTCATACACTTTTTATCCTTAATTTGTAGTTAATAAGGAATGAGGCATAATTAGTTTTTACTAGAATCACTGAGATTTTTGAT
>CAZOLU010000137.1:0-1788 GCA_964580485.1 uncultured Saprospiraceae bacterium
TTGCCCGATTCCCCATCTTTTTTCCTAAAACTGCTTCTCCGCAGGCTGCCCCGAGTACCGCTTGTGTGATTGAATCCATGCTATTATGTTAATGTCTGTTTGTATCCTTTCAACAATTCTGTAAAAATAACTATCTTCCTTAAACTACTATCTTATTCCACCATAAATTAACTTTTTACTAAAACCAAATTGTATGCGAGTTGTTTTGCAAAGAGTCAGTAAGGCTTCGGTAAGTATCAACCAATCTATTAAAGCTCAGATTGGTTGGGGATTATTGATCCTATTAGGAATTGAAACAGAAGACAACGCAGAAGATATAGATTGGCTGTGTCGAAAGATTAAAGGGATGCGGATTTTTAGCGATGCTGAAGGGAAAATGAATCTTTCGATCCAAGATATAGATGGAGAAGCCTTAGTCATCAGTCAATTTACCTTACATGCTCAGTGCAAAAAAGGGAATCGCCCCTCCTTTATCAAGGCTGCCCGCCCAGAACAGGCTATTCCTCTTTATGAGGCTTTTGTTCAACAATTAGAAAGCTTACTAGGGAAACCCGTAGGCACTGGAGAATTTGGAGCAGATATGAAAGTAGAATTGCTGAATGATGGTCCTGTGACGATCATTCTAGATAGCAAAGCCAAGGATATGTTTTAACTCAACCAAAACCCAACACTTATGAAATTCCGTTTTCTCTTTGTTTTATTGGGCTGCGGCCTAGCCTGGTTTGTGCTTTCAAGCCGATCGGGAGGGCTTGCGGCTAGTGGTAATCAAGATGCTACGGGTAGCCCCTTGGGGCCAGGAACCTGCGCTGGATGCCATAGCGGTGGTAGCTTTGGAGCACAGGCAAGCATTACGGTACGAGATGCGGGGGGTAATGCCGTAACAAGTTATATTCCAGGGGCCAACTATACCGTTGAAATTGCAATTAGTAACAGTACAGGTAATCCTCGTTTTGGTGCACAGCTGTCGGTACTAAGCTCTGGGAATGCTATGGCGGGGGACTTCACCTCTACCATTACGCCTAATACTCAAATCAGTAGCATTTCTACTCGGGAATATTTGGAACACTTTGGGGTTTCTAATACGGGAGTTTTTCAAGCCAATTGGACAGCACCTTTGGCAGGTACAGGCACCGTTACATTTTATGGTAATGGTATTGCTGCGAATAATAATGGGAATACACTTGGGGATCAGGGGACTAGTGCAATAAGTTTAAGCCTAACAGAAGGGATGGGTACAACAATTACTTATAGCAACAGCAACTATTGCCAAAATGCAACAGACCCTAGTCCTACTCAAACTGGTACAACAGGAGGAAGCTATAGTTCTACCACAGGCTTAGTCCTAAATAGTAGTGATGGAACCATAGACCTTTCGGCTTCTACACCAGGCACTTATACTATCACCTATACTTATGGAGGAGGGTCAACTACCAGTACAACAGTTACCATAGATGCAGTCGATCAAGCCAGTATCAGTTATCCCACAGCGACCTACTGCGCTGGCGATGCAAACACTATAAATCCTACCATCAGTGGTGTGGGAGGCGGAACTTTTAGCAGTAGTACAGGTTTGGCAATCAATAGCAGTACGGGGCGGATTGATTTAGCCAATAGCCAAGTGGGGACTTATACCATCTCTTATTCAACTAATGGGAATTGTCCGACTACGGCAACAAGCACTATTAGTATAAATCCAGTAGCAGATGCATCTTTTGCTTACAGCAACAACAGCTTTTGTGTAAGCAATCCAAATAACCCTATACCAACGATTACTGGGAATAGTGGCGG
>CAZOLU010000137.1:1798-9391 GCA_964580485.1 uncultured Saprospiraceae bacterium
GGCGGGACTTTCAGTGGTTCTAGTAGTGATATTGATGTAAATGCTAGCACTGGGGAAATTGACCTTTCTATCAGCAATCCAGGGAATTATAATGTGACCTATATTGTAGGTGGCAGCTGTCCAGATACCCAAACGGTGAATCTCAATCTTAATGCGGCAGCAGATGCAGATTTTGGTTATAGTCAAAGTCTTTTATGCTCTGATAATGGTCCAGAACTACCAGATTTCATTATAACCCCTGGTGGCACCTTCTCTGCTTCTAGCACAGATCTTAGTGTAGATCCTATAAGTGGTGCAATCGACCCTTCTAATTCTTTAGTGGGCGTTTATGATGTCAGCTATGTAGTCGGTACGGGCAATTGTGCCGATTCTCAGGCAGTAAGTATCGAAGTTGTGCTTATTGACTCTGCTGGCTTGAGTTATAATGACACTATTTTCTGTTTGAATGGGACGAATCCTATGGCTACGGCGACAGGTGTTTCTGGAGGAACTTTTGCCGCTACACCTTCTACAGGAATTACGATTGATCTAAGTACTGGTGAGATTGACCTAAGTAATAGTCAGGCTGGCACTTATCTCATCGAATACCGAACGAATGGAGTTTGTGTAAATACTGCATTTTTTGAGCTAGAACTGCAAGTTTGTGGTACAACTGTGTTTAATAAAGCCAATGCATTAAGCATCTACCCTAATCCTTCTAAAAATGGCATTTTCCAAGTACAAATGGATGATCCCACAGCAGTAGAGGGGTTTGAACTTTACAATGCAATGGGACAATTACTCAAGGCTGAGCGTTGGAATAATCGGACGCAGCTTGATTTAAGGGAAGAAGCTCCAGGACTTTACCTCCTTCAATTAAGGATCAATCATCAAAATTACAGCTACAAGTTAATTCGTCAATGATGATATAATAAATCAATGGCCAGGGGTGTTAAAGTTCGATGCCCTTGGCTTTTTTATTTCCTTTTACAAGGAAAAGCCCTTATCTTATGACAAAATAATGACAAAAATCTTTTCACTTTATTAAAACCAAACCTATATGAAATCGAAATTTCTCCTCTCTTTTTTAGCAATATGCGCTACAGCACTACTATTTTGGAGTAACTCTGGGGGGGCAGCCGCTGGAGGTAATGGTAACCGCACAGGCTCACCGGGGTCATCAGGCAACTGTACTTCTTGTCATAGTGGTGGATCTTTTGCTCCAATTACAACCATAGACATTACCAACAGTCAAGGCAGCTCAGTTACCTCTGTTATGGGAGATAGCACCTACACCATCAGTGTTTCAGTGAGTGCTTCATCGGGTACACCTTCTGGCTATGGCTTTCAGGCGATTATTGTAGATGATTCTACGAATAATGCCGTGGGTACCTTGAGTACAAGCGGAGGGGTACGAACCTCTAGTACTGCGCAGGGGCAGGTAGCCGAGCAAAATGCAACTTCAGCTAGCGGTACCTTTACCTTTTCTTGGACAGCCCCATCTACTGGTAGTGGCAACTTCACGATTTATGCTTATGGAAATGCAGTAAATGGCAACTCTGGTGGTACGGGTGATGCTGCGGCAGGAGATAGTTACAACTTGCTTTTCACCCCATCTGTAATCTCCTCTATTGCCAATGCGAATTTGCGTGAGCAGCTCGAGGTAAAGCTTTTTCCCAACCCTGTGGTTAATCAGTTGAATATAGCTATTGATGCAGCAGAAGATGCGGCTTATCAGCTTTCTATTGTTGCGGCCAATGGTCAACAACTCCGTCAAGAGCAGATTCAAGCACCGCAAGGAGGTCATCAATTAGAACTAGACGTGACGGACCTACCCGTGGGAGCCTATCGTTTGTTGCTACAAGATGAGCAAGGGCGTAGCTTGAGCAAGCCTTTTGTGAAGTTTTAGAATTAGACTTTAGATAAAAAGACGCTAGACCATAGAACCTATCAGTATTTAGTCTGTAAGTCTCTTGGTCTGGCGTCTTTTTTTTAATAATCCGCTATATCATCAGGCTTATCCTCCTCTTTAGGTTTGGGAGGATCTAGTTCCACCACCTTTTTATTGAATTGATTCATGGTTCTGGCCAGGCCAATAAAGCCAAAGCTTTTGAGTGCCCCGACAGCGTGTTTGATGACTTTGGGGAGCTTTTCGGCTTCAGCAGAAGACCATTTGCCAAGCACAAAGTTGACCTGAGCACCTCTGGAGTACTGACCGCCGATCCCAACACGCAAGCGAGGGTATTTGCTATGCCCCAGCTCTTCTTCAATGCTTTTGAGGCCATTATGACCACCAGCACCACCTTTACCCTTAATTCGAACCACTCCAAAATCAATATTGAGATCATCTACAATGACCATCATATTTTCGGGGTCGAGTTTTTCTTTGTTGAGCCAGTAGCGTACTGCCTGACCACTTAGATTCATAAAAGTAGATGGTTTGAGCACAATATAAACCCTTCCTTTGTGCTTGCAGACGGCCACAGCCCCGTAGCGTTCGGGGTTAAATTCAGCTCCCAAAGACTCTACTAACGCATCTGCCACATCAAAGCCGATGTTGTGTCGGGTGTTGTTGTATTTCTCCCCAATATTTCCAAGACCTACAATTAAATACTTCACGATAGCTGGATCTTCGTCTTTAAGAATGGATGCATGCGGATTACCGAAAAGATAGTACCACAGTCGCTTCAGCATATTTTAAAATTGACAACAGAAAAAGACGTAGCCAGTTTAGAGCAGCTACGTCTTTTTAAGATCTAAAAAAGATTATGGATGCAAGATTTTACTTTTAAGTAAGTACTTAGTAAAGTAGTTTATTTCATAAACGATACTGGATAGCAAAGGAAAATGACAACTTGCTATACAGAGACCTGCTCCATCATCTTTAATAAGAGAATATTATTTTTCTTCAGCAGCTTCAGCAGCAGCTTTAGCCTGAGCAGAACGCAATGCACGAGGAATTTCAACAGAAGCAACAGGAATACTTTCGTTGGACATAAACTCAACTCCTTCGATTTTTTTAATATCCCGCACACGCATAGATTTACCCATATCTAGTGGGCTTACATCCGCTTCGATAAAAGCACAAAGTCCCTCAGGAGTTACTTTCACCTTCAACTTACGCATTTTTTGAACTAACGTTCCACCTACTTTTACCCCTTTGGCAGTTCCCACCAATTTGATAGGCAATTCAGTTTTGATTGCTTTCCCAGCCTCTAATGCTTGAAAGTCAATATGCAAGATAGCATCTGTAACTGGATGATACTGCACCTCTTTGATAATAGCCTCTACAGTTTGATCTCCTACTTTCAAAAGTGCTTTACGGCATTCATCGGTATAAATGAGATCACGTACTGCCAAAATTTCTGTGGAGAAATGAATTGGAGCTTCTCCACTTTTGTATACGATGCAGGGAATAGCACCCTCTTTACGGATTTTTTTGGTCTGAGACTTCCCTAAATTTGTTCTAAGTTGACCCTCTACTTCAATCGTTTTCATCAGGAAATGAGAATTTATGTATTTTTTTATTCAATTTACGGCTTAATTCCTTCTCAAATCTAAATGCTAAGGCATTAAAAATGAGAGGGATTATTCAAAAGTGTTGCAAAGATAAGTAAAATATCCTATTTGTCAATTTTTTAGGCGGAAAACTTTTATATAATCCTGTAGCTGGGGTATTTTACTTATTTAATGGTTTCTTTCAAGCGATTCAGTGCAGCTTGATTAGATGGAATATTAATAGCAGATAGAATGTCATTTTTTTCTCTCTGTGTCAAGTGCAGACTCAAAGATGCTTTTTGTTCTAAGGTGGTAGGTTTGTAAATAAAGCGTACAAGGTCTACTTTATCATAACCTATTTCAGACTTTAAAAACCCAATAAAACTATCATGATGGTAGTCCTGAATATTTCCAATATCAAAAATAGCTCCTAAGGGACTAAAAAAGGTGCTTCCCAGTCCTGGCTGATTAGCTGTTGGAATGTCCGAAAGCTTTTTCGATCCACGAATAGAAATAATCGTCACCCCACTAGTATTGTTTTTAATCCAATCTCGGTGCAAGGCTAAAAAGCGTACGGCGGACTCCAGACCAAAATTATCTCTAAAGCCAGCATCCATAATCTCTAAGGTAGGCTGCGTAGGGAGATGCACATTGGGGAAGATCAGAGGAAAGGTAGCGCTCATTCTCAGAGCCGTAGCAAAGCGCATATTGTAAGGGTCTTGTTCTGCTAGTAATTTTCCAAAATCTACGCCATCGATTTCTGCAAAATTCCCTTTGCTCTGCAAAACAAAGGGGGGCTTAGCCATGAAGCTAACGGGTTGGGGTGAAATTACGAGGAAGCGTCCATCATTGATAATAGTAGGCGTAACAAACATCATGGGAATCTGTCCAGATGCTTCTGGCTCACGGTAATAGGCCAAGTTCATCCCCATCAGGTCATTGGTATTTTCAATATACTGCTGCTCCCAGATATATCCTCGATCTTGTTTATAACTATACCCGTTGACCTCTCGGTTCACCCAAGGGATAAAAAGGTCATTCACTAAAAAGGTAAAAGCCACAGAATTGGATAAATCTTTAGAAATATTGACCAAATAGCTACTATCTTGCAGGTTGATATTTTCCCCTTTGACTTTTTGATGGTAGAGTTCTCGGAAATAAGCAGCACCCCACATACCGCCCGAAGCTCCAGTCATCAGGGTGGTGTGCTTCATGAGTTTCCCCTCCCCTCCTAAAGCCCTATCAATTTCTTGTAAGACATAGGTGGTCCATAATGCTGCTCGCTGCCCACCGCCACTTACGGCAATCACGACCATACGAGGCTTGCGCAGTAATCGACTTTGGTTAAATTTAGTTCTCCAATTTTGCAGAATTTGTTGTGAATATTTTAGATCTTCTACATAAACCTCCTCCTTACTCAAAGAATCTAATACATCATAATTATACACGGCTCGTTTTTCATAATTCAATCCGTAGGCTCTGTTTTCATAATTCAGTACCCCTGTTTTCATCAATTGATTTAAAACAATGAGTGCCATAACCAATATAAAGCTCCGCCATTGTCGCAACCAATAGGTTAGGGCTCCAAGCACCGTAGTGATAATAGAAAGCAGAATCAGTACGCTTGCTGCCGTAGGGATCCGGAAGTAGGGATACTCCACCAAAGCTCCCATTAAAATCAAAGCGGTAATACTCAAACTTTGAATTACCAGAGCATTGGCGTGGTTCTGACGGAAGATGCGTTCCAATAGTTTAAAATTATAATGACGAACAGAACGTACTAACCGTGGACGTAAGGTTTCGGTAAAAAAGTAATCTACTCGAATAGCATCCTTGTAGGGGTTGTGTTTGGCAATGGCTAGTTCTCGTTCTTGTTTTCTTAGGATTAATGCTTTTAGTGGAGCTGCTATTTTCAGCCTTTGCTTGCGGTCAATATTCACAATATCCCTATTGGTAAACTTAAAATACACAAGGGTCATAAATAGCATGGTAGAAAAACCTACCAACAAGCCTGCACAATAAAAGATGATACTATTTTGAGAAGCAAATTCATTATACCACTGAAATCTAATCAGATGAATCAGGTAGAGGAGGATAAAAACACCTGGAATGATAAAGTTGTTGATACTAAACTTATAAAATGGTCGGTTGAGTGATGCTAAAAATGGGAACCGGTAACTGTTGAGAATATAGGTAGTGGTATTCCATGCAATATAAAACATGCCCAGGGTTACCCCTATGATAAAAAAGCTCCAAAAAGAGACAGCTCCGAGGTATTCGGGGTCCAGCATAAAGTATCGGAAGCCCATTCCACCACCTACAACCCCTAAAAGTACCCCATACAAAAACAACCAAAGCACCAAAAATAGGAGATTGGCTCTAAAGTGTAGTAGTATGAGTTGTGTTGGGAAAGCGTACAAGAAACGCTCCATCCTTTTTTTTAGTGTATCCATGATTGTACAAACCTGAGCTCTTTGCTAAGTTAGAATTAAATCATGAAATCTTGCACAAAAATAGTGCTATTTTCTAGCTTTGAAACGCTTTAAGTTGCTCAATAATCTTGGTTTGCTCCACCTCTTTCAAATCATAGTACAAGGGCAAGCGCAGTAGCGTATCCGTATAGTGATCAGCATAAGCTAGCACTCGTCCATCATGTTGATGCTGATAAAAAGGGCTTTTGTGTAGGCTAAGATAGTGAAATACAGCCATGATTCCTGCTTGTTTGAGCTGCTGGATCAAGGCAGTACGCTGTGCCAAATTCTTACAGATCAAGTAGTACATGTGGGCATTGTTGGTGGCAAACTGTGGTAAAATGGGCTGTTGGATCTGCTGGCTTTGGGCCCATTCCTTGAGTTCTATATGGTAGCGCTCCCATATTTTTTTACGCTGTTGCTGAATATCTTCTAATGATTCTAATTGGGCATAAAGGAAGGCCGAGATGGTTTCGGAAGGTAGAAATGATGAACCAATATCCACCCAACCATACTTATCTACTTCACCTCTAAAAAAAGCTGCTCGGTTCGTTCCCTTTTCCCAGATGATTTCGGCCCTTTTGGCAAATTCGGGGCTGTTGATGACTAGCATTCCGCCCTCTCCTGAGATGATATTTTTGGTTTCATGAAAGGAGAAGGCTGCTAAATGCCCGATACTACCTAAAGGGCGACCTTTATAGTAGCTATCAATGGCCTGTGCCGCATCTTCGATCACCCAAAGCTTATGCTTTTCGGCTAGGGCCATGATGCGGTCCATGTTGCAGGCTATGCCTGCGTAGTGCACCACAACAATGGCCTTGGTTTTGGGGGTGATCAAAGCTTCTAGCTTTTGTGCGTCTATACCTGGATAATCTGGTCGGCTATCCGCAAAAACTATCTTTGCCCCACGCAAGACGAAAGCATTGGCCGTAGATACAAAAGTGTAGGAAGGTACAATCACCTCATCTCCAGGTTGAATATCAATCAACAAAGCTGACATCTCCAAGGCATCGGTACAAGAGGTGGTGAGCAGGCATTTGTGAAAGCCATACTTTTCCTCAAAAAAAGCTTGGCATTTTTGTGTAAACATTCCATTACCACTAATTTTCCCAGAGTAAACTGCCTCGTAGATATAGTGGGTTTCTTTTCCAGTGAGATGGGGTTTATTGAAGGGTATCATCTTCTTGAGAGTTTATAGATTCCGAATAGTTTCCCAAAAGTCCGTATCAAAAGCTTTGAGCGAAAAACGCAAGCCTGGACTGAAGCAAATTGAAGTGCCTTGCCAATCGAAAAACTTGGCAGGAACCTTTTCCTCCTCTTGCTCCTTCAAAAGCCAGAGCAAGCTGTTTAAACAAAGCAAGCAGGCCAACTGAAAAACAGTATTGGTCAACTGCTGTTGATCGGCAGATTTCCAATCTACGGGAATGGCGACCTGCCCAATGAGCTCCCCAGCATCCAATGCTGCCGTAACATGATGACAGCTAGCCCCTACAAAACGAGCCTGCTGCTGCTGAGCGGCCTCCAAGGTCTTCATTCCAATCATCCCCCCAAAGGCGGGTAATAAGGAATAGTGGAGGTTTATAAAACGAGCTTTGGGTATTTTTAGGGTTTGGGCATCAATGATCTTATGAAAATTGGTGATGAT
>CAZOLU010000138.1:0-6502 GCA_964580485.1 uncultured Saprospiraceae bacterium
TAGAGGCACAAGCCCCACAGGGTAGTCAGTACATGATTGATATGAGTGGGGTGTTGGGCTATGTATTGGTCTTGTACTCGATTACTTTTGTTTCCTTGGGTTTGCTGATTATGAAGTTGGTGCGGCCTGCTTTTCCGATGCGCTGGCTCTATATCTCTTGTATTGTGGGCGTGCTGTTGGCAGGTATAACCACCTGGGTCTTTCAGGATGTGCAGGACAAGCAACTGCCAGAGATTGAAAACTCGGACATGCGCCCAGAGGATATGTCGCCCGAAAATTACGAGCTTTACCGTCAACGCCAAAAAGAGGTTCGGCAACAGCAGTTTGCCAATTTCTGGATTATTGCTATTCCCAATATTGTAATTCTAATCTTAGGCGCATTCGCAGATCGCAGCTACCGAAAGCGTGATCCTGATAAGCCTAGGGGCCGTTATGATTAGGGGCATGTTTTCATGTGTCAGGGGGTATGTAAGGATGTGTTGGCGTTTTAAACCTGCTCTAACGTAGACGATTAGAATCCTGCACCAACTTCTCATCTTTATAAATTGCTCGATTGGCTAAGAACAGAAAGATTAAGGCGAAAGGAGGGGTGAACATTCCAATTCCAACTCCAAGACTTTCTGCTGCTCCAAAAATAAAGAGTGCTACTAATCCTAATACGGCAATAATCGCCACAAGTCCGATGCGACTGAGATTCATTTGCAAGTTTCGATTTTTGAATAAGAAGATGGTACTAATGTTGAGGACTACAATGGCTATCACCAAAATGAGTAGTGCCAAATTATCCATCACATCATAGTCGCCATCTTGTAGCGGACCTTCTTGGGTGGGCTCTGCGTTGAGGAAGGGAAAGATAAAGAGTAGGGCCATGAAAATTGCAGCCAAGAAGAGATATACGGTCTGAATTCTTTGAATCATTGGAAAAGTTTAATTTTGTAGTTCAAAATTCTTCGCAAAGTTAATACTTTCTGTTAAATGAACAAGTCTTCTTCGGTATATATCATTGCAGCACATCGCAGTGCCGTGGGTCGCCTTCAGGGCGGCCTGTCTAGTCTTAGGGTAGATGATCTACTGAGTCAGCTCATTCTTGGGATATTGGCCGAAGGTACAACGATAGAAGCAGAAGCTATAGAGGGGCTGTTGATTGGGAATGCAAATCAGGCAGGGGAAGATAACCGCAACTTGGCGAGGATGGGGGTGCTGTTGAGTGGCTTGCCAGTGCATGTTTATGCGAGTACCATCAATTGTCTTTGTGCTTCGGGGATGGATGCGGTGATTCAGGCTGCTAGGGCCTTGAGCTTGGGGGAGGGGGATTTGTATTTGGCTGGAGGAGTGGAAGTGATGAGTCGATCTCCATTTGTGCGGCATCGGGAAACGGGGGAGGAGGTCGATAGCACATTGGGCTGGCGTTTTACGAATCCTAGGATCTACGAGCACTACATACCCCATAGTATGCCGAAGACCGCAGAGCTACTAGCCGAGCGATGGCAGGTCAGCCGCAAGCGGCAAGATGCTTATGCCCTTTTGACCAGGGAGCGTTATCTTGCAGCACAAAGATCAGGGGCCTTTGATGCCGAGATTTTGCCAGTGACCTTGCCCGATGGCAATCTTTTTAGTATGGATGAGCAGCCCCGTACACTCAGCGAGGCGACTTTAGCCAAGTTGCCTGGGGTACTGAAAGCTGGGCAGCATGTAACTTTGGGCAATTCGGCGAGGGCTGGGGATGGTGGTGCTTTGCTGGCTTTGGCAAGCGAAGCTTATGTCAAGCGTCATGGGCTTCGTCCTTTGGCGCGGGTGCAGGCTTGGGCGACTGCTGCGGAGCATCCTGATTTTATGGGCTTGTCGCCTGTGGCGGCCTTGCGCAAGGCCTTGCGTTATGGGGGGCTGAGTGTAGAGGAGATTGGGCTTTGGGAGATTCAGGAGGCTTTTGCGGTGCAGCTGTTGGCTTGTCAGCAGCTTTTGCGTATTCCACAAGAACGCTTGAATCCCTATGGTGGGGCAATTAGTATTGGGAATCCTTTGGGGATGGGGGCCGCGCGCTTGCTGGTGAGTTTGGTGCATGCGTTGGCGCGTGGGGGGAGCCGCTTTGCGGCGGGGGCCACTTGTGCGGGTTTGGGGCTGGGGGCAGCGGTGATTTTGGAGCGTTGTGATCCTTAGTGGGTTAGCCTTTGTGTGTGGGGGGGCGGTTTCCGTGCTTGATGGTTTTATAAATAGGCTTTGCTCTTAGGCGTAGCGATGCGGAGGGCAGTGAGCTGGCTGCGGAATAGCATGGAGCAGCTGTAACCCGAAGCGTAGCGACCCCTGTGGGTGCCCCAGTAAAGAAGTTTATATATCTACAATCGCAATTTAAGCCCTATTTTGCCGGTGAATAATGTAATAGCTTAGGGAAAGGCCCCAAGACCAGTATCCCCCATTCTGCCAAAAAACAGCATTACCAGAGCTGCCATCAGGAAATTCGTAGTAGAGTCGACTTTCGATAATTCGCTGAAAGCCATGAGCATAACGTCCAAATAGGTTGATTCTCCATCCTTCTGGACTTAGGTAACTCAGCTGCAAGCCAGTTTCTAACAGATGATAAGTGTTGTGTAAACGATAATTTATCTCTCCATCTAAATAAGGAGAATTTTGAAAATTTCCTGTAGAAAAATGAGAAGAGTCGCTATTGTATGGAAGCCATTCATTTCTTCCGCCTCGTATCATGCCTAGCTTGTAGCCTAAATGTGGGCTAAAAAAGAATTTTCGTTTGTAGATAGGTAGATCATAACCTAGTCTCAAAACGGTTTCAATATTTCTAGGTCTGGAATGTCCAACCCCTCCATTGGATCGTAAAGAGTATCTTCGTGTACCTAGATCATGTACAAACAGCCCACATTCAGTCCAAAATCTTTTTTTGAATTGTCCTCCGATTTGAGTTCCAAGTAAGGGCGGATAATTAGCCATCAGGCTAAAGTCAGCTTCATTTCCTGTGTCTGTATAATAAGCGGTAGAGTATGTTAATGCTAGTTCTCCACCTAGGTATAGCTCCCAATTTTGTGCTGATAAATGTATTGTTGTGAAGGATATAAGCACGACCCATAGGTTTCTCATTGTTCTAATTAAGTTTTACAGGTTGGTTAGATGTTTCATTTAATAAAAAGTGAAATTGCATTTTTCCTCCCAGCATCCAAGCCGAGCCATAATGTCTTACGGTTACAGATCTAGGGGGAAGTCCAGCGGGATAATAGGTAGCTCTAAGTTCTCCGACTTTTTGTAGTCCCTGATGGTATCGAGCTTCTATACCTATTGAAAAGTTTTTTAAAATTTGGTAATCTAGGCCTATCGCTAGATCCAGTTTTATAATGACTTTATGGAAATCATAATTTAAATAATAATTGTATCGATGGATAGTATCAGGCCAGTTTCTAACAAGGGATTGCCAGTAGGCTTGTTGATCTCTTATCGCAAAGGAGTTTAGGCTAAAGATAATTCCTGTATGCATATATAGGTATAAGGGGGATTTCAGAACTTTGACCAAAGGGAAGCGGTATATCATATTGACTGGGATGAAGGTGCCTCTTGATTGTATATGAGCTGCTCTTCTGGAATATATCGGATCGTTATCGTCAAAACCTAAACGATACCCAACTCTTTGGATTCCTATTCCTATTCCCCAGTTGTTGTTCCAGAAGGTGGCGTCAAAGCGAAGCTTGTTCTCTAAAATATTAAAAGGACTTAAGGTATGGGTTGATTCTATTTGATTATACTGAGAATAGGGGCCATAAAAGGTGCCAATGCTCAAAGCTTGTTTTTGCGCTAGGAGTGGTATGGAAAAGCTGAAAAAGAGCAGATTGGTGAAAATGAGAAGCCGCCTAAGCGACTTCTCAATATTTGTAAAATTCATATTAAGTTTTTTTAGAAAATAACTTCTCCTATGCCAAAAATAGCTCCATTGTCTCGAACCCAATGTTCACTTTTCATATCAGAAAGTGTTGGGTCTGGAGTACCACCAGGAGGTAGTATTGGGTTGGCATTGGGGTGTCCACTCATAATTCTGATTGTTCGGAGATTATTTCCAAACCCACCTGTAGTTAGAGAAGACACTCCATAGCTTTGGGAGTGCTGGCGTTGGTTTGATACTATGGATGATGGGATTGTGTTATCGCCATAATCACATCCTTTTCCTACAGTTGCATGGTCTACCGTTAGGTTGCTAAACCCAATTTCATCAACTTTTTTGAGTTTCCATCCATTTAGATTTTCATAATTGTATGTAGTGGCTCCATAACGATTCCAAAATATATTATTTACCACAAAATGTTCCATATACAATTGTCTATTTCCGTTGGTAGCATCTCCATAATAACCTGAACTTACAAAATCTGTTTCTCCACTACATCTTGGCTGTACTTCAATGCGAGGCGTAGTGTAAGAACAACTCCCATTTGAGACAGTTAGTTGAACTTGATAATTTCCCCCCTGTCCAGAATAGGTATAAGAGATATCTGGTTGTGAAGTTGTTACTATTGTACCGTTCCCAAAATCCTAAGTATATGAAAGCCCACTCCCAGAGACATTAGAAGCTATAAATCGGAATGCTTTACCATTGTTTGGAATTCTTCTAACCTCAAGTTGAGCTGAACAGCTATTTGGGTCATTTATCAAAAAAGCGTAAGAACTAGAACAACCAGTCGGACTAGAGATCTCTAGTCTAACGGTATAAGGATAGTTGTTTGGAGAAAAGGTATGATTAACAGCCATTCCTTGAACTCCTGTTCCTGAAAAAGTTGTTCCATCTCCAAAGTCCCAATCATAGGTTATGTTGTTATTCCCGCCAAAGATAAAAAAAGAATTGCTTACAAAGGAGAAATTATGTGCGCCTATATTTACAGGATAAAACGATGCCACACAGCCAAAAACAGTTTTATTTCCTTCTTCATCAAATAGTCTGATTTTATCCTCCATTCTGGGATCTAACTCATCATGAATAAAAATGTTTTCTTGAGGTGTAAAGTTTTCTGGATTTTGTCGAACAACATCTAGTTTTGCAAAGTCACCATCAGTAATGACCACTGTTCTATGCTCATCTAATAATTTATAAATGATACCTTCAATTTTAATCTCTAAATTTTCATTAAGAACTGCTTGTAGATAAGGATCCGCAGTAAAATGAGGTGTAATATCTTTAACTAATCCACCAGACTCTAGTAATGTTGCTCTATCTGAGCAAATCTTCTCAATAAGTGAGTTAAATCCACTGTATCTATTTGCAAATTGAGTGAATATTGGAAACTCAGGTTCTAAATCATCATCTTCTGGATCAGAAATAGAAAAACCAAGTGCCGTAATTGCCGATTCTATTGAATTATTATTTTGACTCAAAGCGACAAGGGAATTGGTAACTGCATCTAGCGTCTCTATATCTTCAAATACTAAGACACCATTTTGTACACTTATTTTGTTGGTTGTTAAGGCAAAATCGTCTACCATAGATTTACTCACCCCATTTAATAATGGTGTTTCATCAATATTATTTGATTCTATTAAATGATCTTTTTTACATGCAACAAAAGTTACTGTTAAAAATAGGAGCAACATCAGCTTTTTCATTATTCAAAATTTTTATCATCTCATGTGCATATTTTTTAGAGATGCAATGATAGGTTATAAAATAAGTTTGAAGGGCCCTTATTCGAGGGTAAATATATGTATAACCTAGGAGGGGACGAAAAAGCGATGTTATTTTTTTGTTAATATATGCGTATTGATATTAGAAAATATGTTTAATATTTAAAATATAAATGTATTGGTAAGTGTGGTATTTAATTTCTTTTTGTTGATAGTGGGAGGAAATAGGCTTTGCTCTTAGGCGTAGCGATGCGGAGGGCAGTGAGCTGGCTGCGGAATAGCATGGAGCAGCTGTAACCCGAAGCGTAGCGACCCCTGTGGGTGCCCCAGTACATTAGAATCTCTTAGAGTCCGATGCGTTCGCCCATTTTCAATGCAGTTTCCATTCCATTGGCGGTGTTTTGCAATAAATCGGTATCAATTTTAAGCTTGTTGTTTTCTACTAACATTAGGATAGAGGAGCCGCCGAAGGCGAAAAAACCCATTTCCTGCCCCTTTTTTACGGGCTGATGGGGGGTGTAGCTGTACTTGATGCTGCCGACCATGGCTGCTCCTACGGGAGCGATGAGGATTTGTCCACGATCTTCTGTGTCGAGTAGGACATAAGCCCGTTTATTTTCACAAAAAACCTTGGCAAAGTTGGGGATAACGGCTAGGGGCGATACAGAATAGTAAACGCCTTTGATTGGGACGGCAGCTTCGGGGATGCCGGGATAGGGGAAGTGAAAGCGGTGATAATCGTGTGGGGCCAAACGGATAATAAAGGCAGCGGCCTCCTGAAACTGTTTTGCCAGTGCTTGATTTTTGAGGAAACGCTCAAGGTTAAACTCTTCTCCTTTGATGTAAAACTTTCGAATATCTTGAATATTTTCGAAGGCTAGCAGTTTGCCATCGGCGG
>CAZOLU010000138.1:6512-9391 GCA_964580485.1 uncultured Saprospiraceae bacterium
CTTTGGGGCTTGAGTTGGCGGTAGAAAAAGTCGTTGAAAGACTGGAACTCCTCTATATTTTTTTGGGCTTCCGCCATGTTTATATTGTACTCCTCTATAAATTTCTTAATTTTTTGTTTGGATTTGGGATGGCTCATGCGTCGCCCGTAGAGTTCGGTGATCAGTTTGCGTTTGATGAGGAGTTGTAGGCTGAGTTTTCCGAGGCTGCTGTGGTAGAGCCAGCGTATGAGGTTTTCTGCGGGCGGGTGTTCTGTTTGTATACTGCCGGTCTTGCGTTCTATGAATTGTATATTTTGCATCGTGGTGGATTTGTTGCAAATATAGGATTCTTCAAGCATTTGTTGTTGCAGTATCTTCCTAAAAAATACAAGTCGCCCTTTAATTTTACCAAAGTGCTGGGAGTATAATTAAGTAGCTTTAAATCAGCTGAGTAGTGGAGACTTTTAGACGCTAGACTAAGAGACCCAAAGACTAGATGATGTACGTCTTGTCTTTGGGTCTCTTAGTCTAGTATCCACCAAGCAAATGCAATATTCGTCTGCTCTATGGGTTTAAGATAAGGGAAGACTTATGAATATAGCTCTTATAAGGAAGATTTATTCATAGATTTCAAAGATCTCCTCATCCATTTTAAATCGGACGTTGCGACCAAGTGCTAAAAACTCATTGGCTCCCTCACGCTGCATCAATTCAAAATAAGCTTTAGAGTTGAATTGAATGCGGTTGACTTTCAATTTTTTCTCATCTTCTGCATCCAAGGCCACATCGGCATCTAACCAAGTATTGTTGTTGTTGTAAATGGCACGACCGCCTACGTTGACAATATTTTCACCAAGGTTGCGTTCGGTACCTTTGTGATCTTTGTATTGTAGGCGTGCAGCTCCTTGGTTGGTTGCCCCTAAATTGGTAGCTTGGTTCATGCTTTGCATTTCTTTAGAGGCACGAACACTTGAGTTTCCACCTTTTTTTCGGCTTTCAGCACGTTTGGTGACCACCTCTTCTACTTCGTCAAATGCAAGGTCTTCTGCTATGGAGGGGGCGTTCAGTGCACGAGGGCGCAGCAATTGATCATCTGGGCGAATGCGGCGATTGTTGGACGCAATGGCTTCGTCTTCCAAAATTAAATAGCTGGTATAAGGGGTGATAATTCCATGCTTTTTAGCCAAGCGAATGACCTCATTTTTCAATTCTTCGCTTTCTCCATGCAGGCGGATTTGATCTAATAGGTAGCCTACGGTACGAGCTGCCCAGAGGTTGGGGACAAATTCATGCTTGGTATTTTCTTTATCAAAATTGATTTCATAGGTGAATTTCTGTTCTTTGCCATTCACTTTACCCGTAAGTGTTACTTTTGTTTTACCGTGCCCTTTGTAGCGTCCCATCAAGCTGATAGTTGAGCCTTTGAATAGGTCGGGCATCTTTTTGGGATAGACTTCGGACACTCTTATCGAGCGATCAAATTCGATTTTTAGGTCTGTCAATACAGGCGAGGAGGCTTTTGCATAAAAGTTAGAGACTTTGACCTCAATATCCTCATCTTCCAAGACATAGGTTCGATAGCCATTAGACATTTCTGTCAGTTTATCCAAAAGGTGGGTATTTAGGTCTACTCCAATGCCAAAGGTGAAGATTCGTACATTTTCTTTATTGTAGGATTTGACTTTTTCCAACAAAGCGGATTCTGTTGTTTCGCCAATAGTGGGTTTACCATCCGTCATGAAGATAATGAAGAAGGGGCGATCTGTTTTGCTTTGTTGTGCTTTCATGGCCAATTCTAGTGCCTCATCAATATTCGTTCCGCCAATAGCTCGTAGATTATCAATAAAGTCGATAGCTTCTGCTTTATTTGCCTTGTTGAAGTCTTTTACATGCCCAAATAGTGGGGTTGCTTCTGTGGAGAAAGGTACTACTTCAAAGCGATCGCCTTTGTTGAGGTTGTTGATGCAAAATTTTAAGGCTTTTTGAGCTTGTTCCATTTTTTCTCCTGACATAGAGCCTGATTTATCCATCACAAAGACCACATCTTTTTCTACAATTTCCTTAGGATCGCCAAACCCTGGGCTGATGTTCATAAAGAAGTAGCCGTCTTCTTTGCCTTTTTGATAGTTGAGTATGGAGAGTCCAACTTTGGCATCATCTAGATTAAAATACAGCTGAAAATCACGATCAGGGCGGACATTCGTCAATTCAAATCCAACGGATGCATTTTTATCTCCTTTGCGAATAATTTCCGCTTCATGTGTAGGGCAATAGATAGTTTTTAGTTTGCTGTTGCCTTCAATACTTGCACGTAGGCTTAGATTTTGGAGTGGCTTGGCGGCATATTTAGCGGTATTGAGTGGGAACTGGTAGCCGATGGTGCCATTATCTTTGGTTAAGGTTTCAGAATAGGTCAACTCGATACGCTGCTCTGAGTTGGGCTCGATGGGAAAGATCCGCACTCTAAACATTTGCTGATTGTAATACTCTAATAGTGCGGGATCCTTGGCTCGGCGTACAATTTGCTCATAAATTTGTCGAGCTTTTTGGGCATCTAGCAATTCGGCAGGTTGCATTTTGCCGTTGATACTCATCTGAAAGTCGTTGATGACGACTCCTTTGGGTACTGGAAAAAGGAAGTAGGCTTCTAAACGACGACCTGTGGGGTTGAAGAATACCTGTTTGATGGTAGTAGTGGCGGTTTGTTCAAAGATTTTGGCATCAATCTGGGTGGATCGGGTTTCTAATGGAAATAGGGCTGGATTGACATGCCCAGGGTGTACTAAGGCATCTGGGTTTTGATGTTTGTTGGGCATTACAATGAGGAATCCTCCAGCAAAGGAGGGACTACTCAAGGTAATTAGCAATAGGGCGGTGAAAAGAAATGATAGTTGTCTCAT
>CAZOLU010000139.1:0-8498 GCA_964580485.1 uncultured Saprospiraceae bacterium
CCATTTGCGTTCTGCTTCGGGGGGAACTCGATTTCTAAAATGTGAGCTAAAGGTACCTTCGAGCAAGAGTGCAACCGTTTGGTGACCTTTGGTAAAGGCATTTTCCCGAATATTGGGGTCGGTAAGTTCCAACCCAATGCGGGTGGGGGGATATTGTAGTTTGCTGTACCTAGAAGTTCGGAGCAGCGGAGTTTTTCGAACGGGAGTCTTCGTCATTACCGTATCAATACTAGCAGGATAATGCATAAAGACCCTATCCAAATTTTTAACAATCGGATGGTTGATTTCTGAACGCCCCGCATTTTGTGCTTCGAGAGGGGTATAAAAGGGACCCGCAAGGGGGTAATAAAACCATTTGGGAAAGACCGTTTGGTTTTGCTCTCGCACTTTAATCATAAAAGCTGCGGCATCATAAGAAGCTACTACATTAGCATTGACCCTAGCCCCATAATTAAAAAGTAGTTTTTGCAAATCCGTAGGTCGTTCTCTAGGAATATGAAACTGCTTCCCTCGCATACTATCATCCTCCATGTCCAGAGGATCGACCAACCAAAGCACCTTACCTCCATTCATCACATACTGATCGAGCTTGAATTGGTCGTCGTAGCTTACTTGAAATCGAGGTTTGGCTAATACCACAAGATTGACCGAAGAGTCGAGTTGATTGAGTCTAGAAAGATTGATGTGTTTGACCCCATAGTATTCAGATAAGGCTTTTTCAAACTCTCCCATTCTCTGTTGAGGTAGTTCCCCATGATTAGAGACAAAGGCGATGACGGGTTTATAGGTCATTTTCAGCTTTTGAATAGCTGAGGCAAATTTGTATTCTAAAAAGTTGACCGATACATTGATGTCATTTTCCCCATAATAGCCATCTTTTCCAAGTTCAATGAGATTGATGATTTTGAAGTTATTGCCATAGCGCACAATAGCTGTTGGGAAAACGAGGATGAGGCCGCCTTGGCGGCGATCGGTGATTTGTAGAGGGATGATCTTTTGTTTTTTCAGCTTCACCTGCATAGCTTTCACCTCCTCGTCGGTTCCTGCTAGTGGGTTGATGAAACGGAAGTTGATCATATTGCCCGAGCGCTCTTGAAAGAGTTTGAGGAGATCCTTTACCGCATTTTGTAAATGCCGAAAATCGGAGGGGATTTCTCCATCTAAAAGCAACTCAATGGTAATTTCCGTAGTATCCTTTTTAAGACTCTTCAGAAGTTCGTTAGTCGCAGGAGTTAAAGTAAAACGCTTATCCTCAGTTAGGTCGATCTTTCCATAAATAAAAGATCCCAAAATATTGAGTACAATAATAATTGCCAGTATGATGAGCAAACGAAGGAGCGATTGTATGCGTTTTTGAGACTTCATAGTCGTTTGATTCCTCTATTTATAAAATCCAATTTCAGTTAATATTCCAGTAGATTACCATTTTCTACGCTCTAAAGCGGTCTTTGTAAAAAACAAAAAGACAGCAATCAGACTAAAGAAGTACACTAGATCACGGCTGTGTACCAATCCCTGACTGATAGAAGCATAATGAAAACTAATGCCAATAGATTCCACAACCGCATCGACACTACCATAAAAGATAGACAATTGACTGATACTACTAAAAGCATCGAAACAAAAAGCACAGAGGAAAAGCCCCAGAATAAAGGCAATAATTTGATTTTTAGTGATAGCAGAAGCAAAAATACCAATGGCCACAAAAGCTGCCCCTAGGAAGAAAAGGCCGATATAGGAGCCCCAGATAGCACCACTATCCAGATTTCCCTTAGGGTCTCCCAACTCATAGATAGAAGCATAATAAATGAGGGTAGGGAGTATAGAAAAAATCACTAGAAATAAGCAAGCTAGATATTTGCCCAACAAAATTTGCCAGTCACTCAACGGTCGAGTAGCCAGCAACTCAATAGTCCCTGTTTGAATTTCCTCGGCAAAACTTCGCATCGTAATAGCGGGGATGAGGAATAAAAAAATATACGGAGCCATTCTAAAAAAGGTATCCATGCTTGCATAGCCATAGGTAATCACGCTATAATCGGGGAATACCCACATAAACAGGCCAGTACCTAATAAAAATACCCCAATAGCAATATAGCCAATCAGAGAGCTAAGAAAAAGGTTGACTTCCTTGAGAAAAATACTCAACATAGGGAGTGCTTAAAATTTTGTTATTGAAAAAAAAACACCTTGTTTCTATCATTATAAATAAGGAGCGATTTGAATAACTTTTCCTCCAGCTCCTCTTTGGTCAAGGATTTTATAGATTTGTACAGCCCAGGATCATCTTTCGTCCATTCCTTGAGGTTGTTGTGATTAAAATCTACACTTTCCCCTGATTCAAAATGCAGCATTCGCTCTACCATCACCCGTTCTTTATTCGTGATATTACGTTGCCCAATACGCTCGCCAGTATAGGGGTTGTGCACATACATGGTTACAATTTTATCTCTAAAAGCTTTGTAATAGTAGTAACTAATTTTACCCATAACATGTAATTTGACAAAATAGTATCGCCCATTTTCCTGGTCTTGGGTACGGATGTATGGCACATTGTCGACGCTTAGTCCCCAAAACGAGTGCTCGAGCTTCTCCAACAACTCATCCTGTGTAGCTTGGCTCAAAATTAAAATATTTTTCTCAGCATTCAAGACATAATCAAAGTTTGTTAGTTCATCTAAGGACAAATATGGTTGATTCCGCTTGAGTTCTTGAAAACTTGTATAGCAGCCAGCCTTCAGGCTGGCCTTGCTGTTGAAAACATTCTGGGCGGTGGCAGCATTGCCTAAAAAAAAGATAACACTAAGCAGCAATATACGCATCATAAGCTGGATATAATTGGATGGCAAATACAAGTTTCAATACAAGAACGAAGCCAAAGCTAGTTTTGGTCTAAAGCAACAAACGGTAGACCAAGGCTGGCCTACCGTCTTAGGATATTCTTAGAGCATCTACACAAAATTTAGATGACCATTATTTTTTCAAAGACTTTAAGACATCTTCTTTGATTTCCACCTTAAACTGAGAACGTAGTTCTTTAATCAAACTTTTCTCTAGAGCATCTTGATAATCTGCAACGACATAGCCCTTTGCTTCATCCAAAGATTTAGTTTCTGCGGGAAGAACTTCCTCTATCTTAATAAAGTAGAAAGAACCATCCTTTTCATAACCTTTACTCAGTTTTCCAGACTTCCATTTGAGGGCGTCTACCTCTGTATTTTTACCCTTTTCATAAGTTGCCTGAGTGGTTTGCACTACGGCATTATCTTGGTTAAACATTTCTTTTACCTCATCAGCTGATTTTCTTTTAGCCTTTTTCTTGATTTTTTTGATCAATTTTTTGTCGGTGCTGCGAACGGTATAAAAACTCACTTTTGCACGTTCCTTCCATTGATAATCAGCCTCATGTTCTGCATAAAACTTTTTTAGACCTTCTTCATCATTTGAAGCTTTATCCCAGATCAATTTCTTTTTCACCTCAAAAAGTAGAATACCTTCCTCATACTCACGCATTAAGGCTTTAAACTCGGGGTATTTTTTATCCAGTTGTGTTTCTTCGTAAGCCATTGCTTTTTGTGCGACGAGTTTGTCTACAATTCGTTCCATAGCAGCTTCTGCGGTTCGGGGTTGCATAGCAAAACGCTCATTGGGAGAACGCTGCGCCAACATCACAAACTCTTTTACCGTAGCATTCATATTGCCAATAGAAAATAGTACTTTTTCGTTTTGAAGTAGGCCTTTGGCAGGATTCCAACGCCCTTGCAAGAAGGTTTTATCTCCTTTCAGGGACTTCAATAGCTCCGCTGCCACTTTCTCATCTTTTTTATACCCACTTTCTCGCTTGATTCGGGCTACTAGAGAGTCTTGCACGATCTGGAAACGTTCGTCTCGCTTAATTTGAGTGGTTAGCTCCCCTTTCACTTGTTGGTAAGTGGGATTTTTCATAGCCTTAACCCGCTTGAGAATATGCCAGCCTGCCGAAGATTTGATGGGTTGGGAGATGTCTCCGTCTTTAGCAAGTGCAAAAACTTCTTTTTCAAAATCAGCAGCAAATTTATTGATTCCTACCCAGCCAATAATTCCAGCACGAGATTTTGAAGAGTTGTCATGAGAAAATTGGATCGCCAGCTCTTCAAATTTGGAGCCGCCCTTTAGGGCTTGGTACAGAGAGTCGGCTAAAGCCTTGGCCTTGTCATCTCCTCCTACTTTTTGAGGGCGAATGAGAATTTGAGCCAACTGTACCTGACCATAAGCTGGGCGAATGTCTTCTACCATTAAAATATGAAAACCATATTTACTTCTAACAATATTAGAAATTCCGCCTTTGGGAGTTTGGTACATGGCTTTTTCCAATTCATAAGGTAGTTGCATTACAGTAAAATAGCCTAAATTTCCGCCTTGCTCCTTGCTATATCCATCGTCTGAATACTGCTTTGCCAAGTCTGCAAAATTTTCTGGAGTAACTTCATTTTTCACCTTTTGGATGCGCTCCATAGCAGCTCGCACCTGTTCTTCTGAGGCATTTTCTTTGACAATCACTAAAATATGACGGATTTTCCGATCTTCTTTAGAGTAGTCATAAGCTTCTTTCACCAATTTCTCTGTGATTTCACGATCAGTCAAGTAAGTGCTAGACAGCTGTCTTTTGTATTGGTTTTGCTCCTGCATCACCTTGGGATCTTTATCCAACCCCATTTGAATACCTTTAGCAACTTGAAGTTTGAAATCTACATAGAGATCCAAGTACTCTTTCAGCGATTTTTCAGAGTAATCGGCTTTGTCTCCATTAGTTTTGTCATAGATGTAGGTAAATTCAGAAACCCTCACTTCTTTGCCATCAACGGTAAATAAAACGGGGTCTTGCTGTGCCTGTACTTGAGTCCAGGTAGTAATCAACAGTAAACATGCTATAAAACTAGCGATACGGTAGATCATAATCGAGTTGAATTATGGGATTATGAGAATAAAGTTATTTTTAATTGAATTGATTTTCCTTGCGCTATTGCAATAAAAAAATAAAGCTTTTGATTTTCTCTATCAAAAAAAAAGAAAAATTCAATTGGCTATTACCCCTAAAGGTGGGGCAAATTTAGGTATTTTTCCCTAAACTAAGGAATATCATCACAAATATGCATCAAGTTCTACACCAAAATTAGAGTTTTTCAAAAGCTGGTCGGGCTTCTTGGCAATTTTTCTACCAATTCAAGCGAGGAGTCGATAAACTATAAAGGAGCTGCTACTCAGAATTCGAAAGAAGGAGTTGAGCTGAATGCCTTTGCCACTGCATCATCAATGCTTTGTTTAAAGTCCTGAGCATCCCTACAAATCAGCATCAAGCATAAAGCATTTATAATCAGACTACAATCCCGAAAGACGTTTAGCTAGATTACAAAAAATCAAAAAATCAACAAGTTATTGACATATAAAATAACTACCTTTGACTTTAGTCCTAAAAGACTTTAAGAACTAGGCCAAGCATCACAAACTATTGTAATTTGTAGTTTCATAAAAATCAAACTCACGATATCATGTGGTATAAGTTTTTATTTCTCATAGGTATACAACTAGGCTTATTAGCTTGTCAAGGCGATATAAAGATACCTGAGCAAGAGGAAAGCCCACTCAAGATCAAACAAATCAACTACTACGTTCGTTATTTGGAAGAGATCCAAGAGATACAGATGGAGGCTCAGTTCAGGACAGACTCGGCTAACTTTGTCTTAGAAGGAGATGTTTGGGTCAACGGAACAAAGATGAGAGCTAAAAAGCTTCCTGCTGTTGGATGGCAGTATAAGGTTTCAGAAAAGCCTAGCAAGTTTGAAGGCTTGTATATTTTTAGCTTTCCTTTGTCTACCGAAAAAATGCAAAAAGATAGTCTAGCATTTAAAGTATTAGGGGATTTAAAGATGGCCACCCCTCAAATTAAAAAGGAAACTGGGGGACTCATTCAGTGGACGGGAGAGGCCTTGACACAAGAAGATGCCCTCACGCTAATTTTTGAAGATAGTAACCAAGAGACCTTCAGCGTCAATCATGTAGGTATTAGTCGTGGAAGTCAGCTGGAAATTCGCCCCGAACTGATTGAGGGCTTGGCTCTTGGAACTGCAAGTGTTCGTATAGTGCAAAAGAGAAGAGAGCAGATTCAGCAATCGGGCATCAATATCTTGAAAAACATGGAATATTACTACAAACCTATAAAAGTAGAGATCCTACCATAAAATTAACACTATGTACATTTTAGATGATCAATATATACTCAGTGAAGATCTTTTTGATCAAAACTTTGTTTGCAACCTAGAAGCCTGCAAGGGCGCCTGTTGCTGGGAAGGAGATGCTGGAGCACCTCTAGAAGAAGAAGAAATTCGTACCCTTGAAAAAATTTACAGCAAACTCAAACCTTATCTTAGTCCTGCGGGAATCGAAGTTATTGAAGAAGCAGGTGTTGCCGTTAAGAAAGATGGGCAATGGGGAACTTCTCTAATTGACGATGGCCCTTGTAGTTTTATCCAATATGATGAAAGTGGTAAAGCCTGCTGTGGCATTGAAAAGGCTTATAATGATGGTGCGGTAGACTTCCGAAAGCCTATTTCCTGTCAGCTCTACCCTATCCGTATCAAGAAACTTCCCCAATATGAGGCACTGAATTATGATCGTTGGGATATTTGTAGTGCAGCATGTAGCTTGGGAGATGAGTTGAAAGTCCCCGTTTATCAGTTTGTAAAAGATGCACTCATTCGAAAATATGGGGAAGATTTTTATCAAAAGCTAGAGGATTTTGCCCAATTTCATGCTCAACACAAGGGCTCCAAAAGATAATCTTTCCCCAACAACCAACCATACATCCCCTTAACGAGTTACATTAGCAATTATTCAATTTTAAGTAAGAGACATGGTCGCACTTGCCAGTATTATTGTTTTGGGAATTTTAGCACAGTGGGTTGCTTGGAGGTTACGGCTGCCTGCCATTCTGCCACTCATCCTCATAGGGTTACTTGTAGGACCAATTTACGAGATCTGGGCAGGTCATAAGCTTATAGAACCCGTTTTTGAGTATATTACCGAGAATGGAAAATTGGTACTTGACGAAAAGCATCACAAGCTAGAAACCAATGGAGGTCTATTCCCACCAGATGTACTTTTTTGGTTTGTATCACTTTCTATCGGAGTGATTCTTTTTGAGGGAGGGCTTACGCTGAAACTCCAAGAGGCTACGGGTATTGCCCCTGCCATTGGTAAGCTAATTACCATAGGATCTCTGATTACCTTTATTGGAGCTGGCTTGGCTGCTTATTTTTTAATTGGTGTTCCTCTAGACATTGCATTTCTTTTTGGTAGTTTAATCATTGTAACGGGTCCCACTGTTATAGCACCTATTCTCAGGAATGTACCTCTGAATAGGAATGTAGCTACGGTCTTAAAATGGGAGGGTATCTTGATTGACCCAATCGGAGCTTTGGTGGCGGTATTGGTTTTTGACTTTATCATCTCTCGCCAAATGGGTACTACCTTTGGACTAGAGGCCTTTCAAGAGTTTATGGGAATCATTTCGGTAGGCTTCACCTTCGGAGTGGGTACTGGCTATGCCTTTTTTCAACTGCTGAAAAGAGATCTAATTCCCCACTACTTACTCAATGTAGTATCTCTAGCCTTGGTATTAGGAACCTTTGCACTCTCCGATTTGGTAGTCCACGAATCAGGTTTACTAACGGTGGTGGTGATGGGGATGACGATGGCTAATTTAAAAGTACCGCATTATAAGGAGTTGCTTTATTTTAAGGAATCACTAACAGTACTGCTGATTTCCATTCTCTTCATTATCCTTTCGGCGAATATTGATGCAGAACAACTTTTGCAATTAGCCAACTGGCGTTTTTGGGCGGTATTTGGCATTGTAGTATTGGTGCTACGTCCACTATCGGTATTTGCAAGTACTTATCAAGCAGGATTGAAGCTCAAAGAAAAACTCTTTATTTCTTGGGTAGGGCCAAGAGGAATTGTGGCGGCAGGGATCGCCTCACTTTTCGGACTCAAGCTTTCTACCTATGGCTACGAGGCCGCAGAAGCCATCACCCCTATGGTCTTTATGATTGTACTTGGAACGGTACTCTTGAATGCTACTACCGCACGTATTGTTGCTCGGCTCTTGAGGGTTACCTTGCAATATTCAAATGGACTACTGATTGTAGGAGCCAACCCAGGTGCTCGACTCATCGCCAAATATTTACAAGAACAAGGACGACACGTAGTACTAGTAGATCGCTCGGCAACCTTGGTAGAAGAGGCTCAGCAGATGGGACTAGAAGCGATTGAGGAAGACATTATTGAGGGGAATTTAGATGAAGAGTTTGACTTATTGGATATGGGGTACCTCTTGGCAGTTACGCCTAGCTCTACGGTAAATGATATTGCTTGCAAAAAGTACAGAGAAAACTTTGGAGAGAATGGTACTTTTAGAATTATCAGTCAAGCAGAGCGGCGAGGCGACTTTCCTATACCCG
>CAZOLU010000139.1:8508-9372 GCA_964580485.1 uncultured Saprospiraceae bacterium
ATTGGTGCATTTGACACCAAAACCGACTATATCAACTTTTTGGAAACTGCCCGAGATTTCCCCTATATTCATGAAATTGAGCTCAGCTCTCCTCAGCAACTTAGTACCCTCTGCCAAACTGCTTGTAGAAATACCATTCCTTTATTCATCAAAAAAGGATCAGAATATCACTTTATGCGTGCCAACGGTATGGAAAATCTAGAAATTGAGCCAGGAGATAAGCTCGTTTATATGGGCAAGAGCTTGGAGGAAGAAAAAGAGGAAGAAAATTTAGCGGTAATGAATTAAGACTTTCTAGTTTATTCTAAATATGGATCACAGTTTAACTCCTTGAGCTTTTTGATTTTCCTTAAAAATATCTATATTAAGACGGATAATCATTACTTAATAACCATCAAAGCAATTAAACTATGAAAAACTTATTTGATTATGATAAGGTGATCGACTTCCTACGCAAAAATGCATCTGTAGATCGTGGAAGTATCCGTGTCTTTTATATGGATGAGCATCGCAAAAATGCGGGAGGTGTACCAGAATATAAGGTAAAAGTCACTTTCAACCTCGCTGGGCAGAAAAAACCTCAAAATCAAATGATGATGGGGATGAGTATGGGCAGTAGTAAAAAAGCAGCTTATGAGCAAGACTTCTGGTGTGTAGGCTATGATTTTAAACGTATGTATGCTAAGGGAGATGAACTCTTTGGTGGATTCTTGGAAGCAAAAGACTTTACCTATATGTACTAAATACTCTGTCCTGGAAGTTATTACATAATGCTTGTGCGAGGGGCTTCACCGCCTCGCAGCTTTACCCTTATGATGCATTGCATCATGCCAGCTCGCTTTCAGGGCTACTCCATAAAAGCTA
>CAZOLU010000140.1:0-9357 GCA_964580485.1 uncultured Saprospiraceae bacterium
ATTTCCAAGCTTTGATAAGGACGCTCCTCTGCTTTTTCCTTTCGGCATCCAGAGAGGATCATCATTAGCGCAAGGAAGCTCATTCCCCAAAAAACTTTATTCAAAACCATGTTTATCAATTAAGTAAATCAAAGCGGTTACACCAGCAGCACCGAGTTCTAATTCACGTTTATGAACATTTTCAAAAACATCATTTTCTGTATGGTGATAATCAAAATAGCGTTGAGAATCTGGGCGAAAGCCAAAAAGTACCGCTCCTTGGCTTTTGAGTGGGCCAATATCTGCACCAGAACCTCCTGTGGTGAGTTCATACAAGCCATAAGGTGCAAGAATCTCCCGCCATTCTTGAGCTCTTTGGTAACTCGATTTTAGCAAGTCGGGCTGAGCATCCATTCCAAAGCCACGAGGGGTATGCCCTCCGCCATCAGACTCTACGGCGGCCAAGTGTTTTTTACCTTTATTTTTTGCTTGTTCGGCATATTCTTTAGCTCCAGCTAAACCACTTTCTTCATTGGCAAATAACACGCAGCGAATGGTATGTTTGGGGCGAATTCCTAGGCGTTTGAAAGTATGCATAACTTCCATCGCATGTACACAGCCGGCTCCGTCGTCATGAGCTCCTTCCCCTAAATCCCAAGAGTCTAAATGACCACCTACCAAAATAATTTCATCTGGTTTTTCACTACCCTTGATTTCTCCAATCACATTATAGGTTTCTTTCATTCCATGATCTTGGCAGTTGAGGCGCAGGTAGACTTTCACCTTGGGTTCTTTTTGGAGTAAAGCACTAAGCTTTTCCGCACTTTGAATACCTATGCCAACCGCAGGAATAGGGGTTTGATCATTAAAAATAGTAACTCCTGAGTGTGGAACATCATCTGCTTTGAGGGTTAGGGATCGAACGATTGCTCCAACTGCTCCCTTGCTTGCTGCCACCCGAGGTCCAACCGTGCGCTGTGATCCCGCCGCACCATAGGCATGAAAGGTGCTAATTTTGGTGGGGTCCATGGGGCCATTGAAAAAGACAATTTTTCCCTTGACCTTGCTGGCATCCATCTGCTCTAATTCGGATAAAGATCCTACCTCTAGAACTTCAGCACTCATTCCAATATCTTCTGTTGCAGCAGAGTACCCAAGTGCAGCGATACTGAGCTCTATGGTTCCAAGCAGATCGGAGTTGACAATCTTGCATTCGGCAATATCCCCCCTAGTCCAATAGCGTACTTTTACGGGTTGTAGCCATACCTTATCACAGCCAATGGTATCCAGCATTTCCCGAGTGTATTCTACTGCAGCAGCACCAGCAGGAGATCCTGCAATACGATGCCCTACATTCTTACAGAGGTAATGTAGCCAGTGGTAGCATTGACTTTGGGTGAGAATATTATCAAAAATTTTTCCGACCTCTAGTACGTCTTCATCTGTGGTTTGGGCTTGGGTGTTTTGGGTGAAACTTAGTCCACCAATCATTAGAATAATGAATAAGAAACTGTTACTTTTCATATTAGGGTATAGGCGTTTTGGAATGAATAGTTTATAAAGTATACTGATGTTGCTTTTAAAATATTAGGGTAGAAAGAGAAAGACCGTAGGGCGTTTGTGTAAATCAGGCAGCTCTGCTTTTCGCCAGTCGGCAACCGTTTGGGTTTTGATATATTCTGATGCTAAGGTAAGGTCCGTAGCTACGGTCAGGTAGGTTTGGGGTTGTAATTGTGTAATCAAATCTTTGAGAAAAGCCTCATTTCGGTAGGGGGTTTCAATAAAGATCTGGGTTTGATGATGCTTTTGGGCAGTTTTTTCTAATTGTTGAATGCGCTTGGCTCGCTCTGCTTTTTTTATAGGGAGATAGCCTTGAAAGGCAAAGGTTTGGCCATTGAGCCCAGAGGCCATCAAGGCAAGCAAAATGGAGGAAGGCCCGACCAAGGGCACTACCCGCAAGCCCCGTTGATGAGCTAATTGCACGACTTCCGCACCAGGGTCTGCTACCCCAGGAACGCCAGCCTCAGACATCAACCCTACATTTTTACCCAACTCTATTGCAGGCTCTAAAAAAGAAGGCAGATCTCTTAAATCGGTGTGTTTGTTGAGCTCAAAAAAGGTCATGGCTTTGAATGGAATGGGCGTTTTCCATTTTTTGAGAAAACGGCGGGCGGTTTTGCCTCTTTCGGTAATAAAGTACTCTAAACTGTGCACGACTCTAAGTGCATAAGGTGGTAAGGGATTGTTTTCGGTATCTCCTAAAGGAGCTGGAATAAGATATAAGGTGCCTGGCATAACAAAGGATCAATCACATTTAGAAAAAAGCCTTGCTGCACAGCAGCAAGGCTCACTAAGATAATAGGATTTACCGAATCTTAGAAAGATTATATTCTTTTTAACGGATTAGTGTTGTACTTGTACTTTTACCGCATTGATTCCCTGAGGGCTGCGAATGACCAAACTATACACCCCTGCTGCTAGATCCGCAGTTTGGAAATTGAGATTGTGTGTCCCTGCATTGAGCTCACCCAATTGCATCGTTTTCACCAATTGTCCCTGAAGGTTGAAGCATTCGATACTGAGTTCTGCATCTTGATCTAAAGTCCAAGTCAAATTTACTTGCTGATCAGCAGGGTTTGGAAATACATTCAACTCTTCTACCGCATTAGCAAATCCAGTGATCGCAGAAGGGAATACCTCAGGTAGTGCTACCAACTGACCTCCAGTAGCAAGTGCTACATAAAGTCCAAACGCAGGACCATTGCTATTTACCGTAGGATCTAAGAATCCAGAAGCTACTACTGTAATCGCTGCGCCTCCCAAGTTAAGTGCATCCAATGGTGCAGTATATCTTTTTACTACAGTAGCACCCGTTGCGTCTGTAATTAAAATATCAACATCTAAAGTATCCAAACTCAAATAACCTGCAAAAGCACCGTAAGGAGCATCATCTACCAATACAGTAGTGGTATCTGCACCACGCACATCCACCGTAGGAGCATCTGTAGATCCATGATGTACCAAGATATCTACCATATCACTCATCGTTGCAGCCTCCCGAGCCATATCATACACATCAATACCAAATGGCTGGACAGGAGAGTAGCCTGTACCACTCAAGGTACCATTAGCAACTGCTATATAGGTATTACCATCCAAAAGGTTAAAGTCAAAATTAGCAATTGTATCGGTGATTACAGTACTGTTGGCAGGAGCAATCCCTACCGCATTAGCACCTGTGAAAGCAGTGACATAAGCAGTAGCTTCTCTGAAGGCTAAATCATCTGCAATCTTATTTCCATTCACCCAAATATCTACGGTGTCAGCACCCGCATCAGGAGAGTTGTGGATAATCTGTATCCGTGGTGCAGCAGCCTGAGCAAGCGGTACCAAAGCACCACCTGTAGACAAAGCTACAAACAGCCCAAAAGCAGGACCATTGTTATTTTGTGAAGGATCTACAAATCCAGAAGCCAAAACGGTAATGGCATTCCCTGCTAGTCCTAGTGTATTCAAGGGTGCTTCATAGGATGCAATAATATTAGCACCACTAGCATCTGTAATACGGATAATCGCATCAGCATCGGGTAAATTTGCATAACCTGCAAAATCACCATAAGCCGCATCATTGACCAACACTGTGTTGGGATCCTGAGCACGAACGTCTACCGTAGGTGCATCTGTTGATCCATGATGTACCAAAACATCGATTTCGTTAGCATTTCCCGAAGTAGTTTGTGCATTGGCATAAACATCAAGACCGAAAGCCTGGACCGGGGTATAACCTGTGGTGTTTAATACGCCATTTGCTACAATTACATAGTTGGTGCCTGACATCAAGTTGTAGGTGAAATTGGCAATAGTATCTCCAATTACGGTACTGTTGCCTGGAGCAATGCCTACATTGGTAGTACCCGCAGTCAATGAAACAAATGCAGTAGCTTCTCTAAACGTTAGATCATCCACTGCCTTAGATCCATTGATCCAAATGTCTACGGTATCTGCTGCTGGATCTGGGGAGTTGTGAATAACTTGTACTTGAGGAGCTTGTGCCCAAGCAGAAATGGCTGTCAATAAAATAGCCAGAGTAAAAATGAAGTTTTTCATAAAAGATGGTTAATTTTGGTTGATTAAATTGTAAGTTCAATTTAGTGTAGAAACATGCAATAAGGTTTTTTGTTTAATGCTTTAATCTTTTTTTTTAAAAAAAAATTAAACAAATTTATTTTAAACATACTATCGAAATCAATATGAATAGCTTAGAAATTATAAAGCCCCCCCACCCCTTACCCGCCACCTTTGGTCAAAAGACCCTATTTTTAGCAGGCAGTATCGAGATGGGGAAAGCTGGGGATTGGCAGGAGTTGGTGACTAAAAGCTTGGAGGGGAAGGTCTTGACGATTTTGAATCCAAGAAGAGATCAGTGGGATAGCAGTTGGGAACAATCCATAGAAAATCCTATTTTTAAAGCACAAGTGGAATGGGAGTTGGAGGGCTTGGAGCGAGCTGACTTTCGCTTATTTCATTTTGAGGCTGGCACTAAATCTCCGATTACTCTCATGGAGTTGGGGCTCTGTGCAAGAATGGAAAATGTTATTGTACATTGTGCCGAAGGCTTTTGGCGCAAGGGGAATGTGGATGTGGTTTGCGAGCGTTATGGGCTAGCGCGCGTAGGCAGCCTGCAGGCTGCCATCAACCAGCTAAAAGCCAAGATTTGAGCCATGGCTCAAAGTTGCGGGATTTACTGTTTTAGTTGAAAGCCCTCTGCTTGCAATAAATAGGTTCTTTGTTCAAAGACAATTTCCTCCCCAATTTTCAGTTGGTGCAAATCCCTTAAATCACTGTTGGCAGTATGCACAGAGCCTTTCGACTGTCTTGCTAGATCGAGATAGGCTGGATTGACTCCATGCTGTGCGCCACAGAGTATGATTTGCAATGGCTTTTGAAGTTGGCTAGCGAGCTCAAGATCTCTTGGAGAGGCGAAGTTATCGCAGATCAATACATAATTGGAACAGTTGGGACAGGCGTTTATGGCTGCCAAGCTAGCTTCTACATTGTTTTCAGGTAAATCACCTCCTCTACCCGCACGCATACATTTGTAGACCTCCGCTTTTACTATTGAAAAATCCTGGGCCTCAATGTGATAAATGCCCCCTGTTTTTCCCAAGTATTTAAGCTCATCTTTTTTCCCATCCCCATCATTAAAAAAGGTCAGGTGTTGAATACGTTGAGGAGCCTGCTGTAGGTCTTCATAAAACCAAGCCATCATCTGGGCCGTATAGGGTGACATACTCGAGCTGAGGTCGGCTACTATGGCCATACTATCCCAACTGTAATTGCGTTTGAAAATTTTGCTAAAGACTTCTTTTTCTATGGCGGCTCCTTTGCTAGAAAAGGTCGACTTTTTGGGTGTTCCACTGCCCTGCTCTTCCCGATAAAACGCTTCGTAAAAAATGGGGTCAGCACTAGGGCGATTGCGATTTAGTTGGAAAGGAACTGTAATTCTCAATTTGGAGGGAACTGAGTTTTCTCCAATCATGCCTGCGGTCATTGGAGGCAAATTTTTGATTAAACGCAGTGCTTCTTGATCGCAGGCTTTATCAAAGCCCTGTACCAGTTCGGCATCAATGACCTTCCCCTCCTCATCAAGATAAGCATACAACAATACCGTACCTTGTTTGCCTGCTTGCTTGGCAGTTTCTGGATATTGTAAATTGCGATTGAAATAGCGGCGTTCGGCCACTTGTCCACCAGGAAACTGAGGCCCCTGATCCAACTCGTGGACGCTAAAAAAGCTATCTTTGGAGGCACTGCCTGATGCAAAAGATAATTGTCGCAGGGCTTCTTCAATATCAGAAATTTCTTCTTCTAGGCTAATTTCGGGTTGAAGGTGTAGTACAAATCCATGAAAAAACTCTAGGCAAGGCGCTTGCGCCTGACAAGCACTTTGTGCAATGATTTTCCAAGCTACTGCAGGTTGAAAGCATTGTGGGCATTGTTGCTCAAGGGCTTTCAAACGTCGATAATTCAGTGCACGCTGATCAAAGAGGGGGTGATGATATGCGGTGTAGACTAATTCTACTTGATACACCATGCGTCGGTCTAAGACTATTTGTAGCTGCTTCCAATTGGCAGAGGCATAGCTCATCGGGAGGTAAAGTAGGTTAGAGTCTTCCTCTAGCTCTAACTGAGGAATACTGTCATGTTTTAAATTTAGGATATAGTCCAAGGGCGTTTGTCCCTGAATTTGGCTAATACTCAGCAGTAGAATTAAACCCAACAGTCGCATATATACGGATTTGTTAACAATTGAACCTGATTTTTATATGTATTCCGAATATAGCAAAAAGTTAGGGGAATCTAGTCAAAGACCTTGAGATGCTAAGTTACAAGAGATATATGTGTTTAGTGTATTTCTTGCTTTTTTGAAGCCTTTAGGCTTCTAAAAAGTTGAGCTGCGGAAGCCGAAGCCTTTAGGCTTCGATCAATAGTATATTGAAGCCTATACCAAAGGTTCAAAGGACTCCTTTGGAGCATCCCCAGGGAAAGGCTCCCTACACTAAACACACACATCTTTAGACGGGACGAAGACTAAAGTTAATACACCGCCAACTCTTGATCTACTTCTTCGGCATAAGCCAAGACCCCACCTTTGAGATTGTATAAGTTCTCATAACCATATTTATCTTGCAAAAGCTGAATGACCTCTGCCGAACGTTTGCCCGATCGACAATGAACAATGACCTGCTTTTCTTTAGAAATTTGATCTAGCTGATGCTCAACACGATCTTTAGGAATGAGAAGTCCCCCAATGCTTACAATCTCTGCTTCGTAGGGCTCTCGAACATCAATGAGTTGAATATCTGCTTTAATATTTTGTAGGCGTTGCAGCTCTTGTACCGACACCTCCTTCAAATTGTCATAGCTCAAGGTTTTACTTAATCCAATTCCACAAAACTGCTCATAATCAATTAGCTCTGTAATCGGATTTAGATTAGGATTCTTACGAATATTCAAGGTTCGATGGCTAAAGCTTAAAGCATCAAAGAGGTATAAACGCCCCACTAAAGGTTCACCAACTCCTGTAATCACCTTGATGACTTCCAAAGCCTGAAGGCTACCAACAATACCCGGCAAAACCCCCAAGACTCCACCTTCTGCACAACTTGGTACCAAACCTGGAGGAGGAGGTGTTGGGAATAAATCCCGATAATTGGGGCCAAAGCTACCATCCTCATATTGGTAATTAAACACAGAAACCTGCCCATCAAAACGATAAATCGAAGCATAAACATTGGTCTTTCCTAAAATGACACAAGCATCATTTACCAAATATCGGGTTGGAAAATTATCCGTTCCATCGGCCACCACATCATAATCCTTAATAATCTCCAAGGCATTCTCAGAGCTCAGGTAGGTGTTATGCAAATGGATTTGAATATGAGGGTTCAAGGCTTGTAAACGTGCCTTGGCCGCCTCTACCTTGGATTGACCAATGCTTTCTGTTCCGAATAAAACCTGACGTTGCAAATTGCTGTCATCTACCACATCATAATCCACAATTCCGATCCTACCTACCCCCGCCGCAGCGAGATAAAGCAACAGTGGAGACCCCAAACCTCCAGACCCCACCACCAAGACCTTGGCTTCTTTGAGTTTGCGTTGTCCTTCAATATTAAATTCTGGAATGATAATGTGTCGGCTGTACCGCTCTAGTTCTGCTTTTGAAAATTTTGTATTTGACATTGTTTTATTTTTGAGCGTGAGACAATTGTAGTGTGTAGTGTGACTTGGTTTTGGTCTCTCTACAGACTACTTTTAGTCTTTCTACATTTTAATAACTACCGCCTGCAATTGCGGGGATGATACTGATTGTGGAATCTGCTTCGACTTCTGTTGCATTTCCTTTCAGACCTAAAATATCCTCATCTCCTACAAAAATTCGAACAAAAGAACGGATTTCGCCTTGCTCGTCCAACAGATGTTTTTGCAAGTCTGGGTATTGTTGAATCAGATCATTGATTGCCTCTTGCACCGTATTTCCCTCGGTTTGAATTGTTGCGGTATTGTTTGTAAACTTTCTTAATGGTGTTGGAATAATTAGATTTGCCATGTTGTTAGATTTTAGATTTTGTAGAGAGACAAAGAGTAGTGTGTAGTGTGACAAGCTTTCGTCTCACTACAGACTTTTTGTCTTTTAAATTATTTTTATTTGGGGCAGCCGCCCGCAAGCGGTCGGCTCCGCTATGCTACGGGGTTCGTGCCCTTTGGGGTAGGTCTACTCAGCCAGCTCTTTACAAATCGCTGTCTAGCTTCCTTTTGGTCGCTACCCCTCCGCAGCGCGGCGCCTATTATAAAATTCGCTAGACTAGCGCGAACTGATAATTTTCATCCTTGATGCGCACAAAAACCTGTTCTTCTTCAAAGGCTCGAACATCCTCCTGCAAACGCCAAGAGCTCAGTTCTGCGGCCTTTCCATCTTGTACCGATTGAATGATATAGGAGAAATAAGGCATCGCTTTATCCAAATCAAATTGAGATGGAATAGCAGGGTGATTGGGGTGAGAATGGTAAATTCCTAAAAGTTTTAGATCCAACTCCAGTGCCTTTTGCTCCGCCTTTATATAGTCCAGTGGGCTGATCTCAAAGCGCCTGCGCTGATCCTCCTTTTTATCATTCTGTACCGCTTCGGCCAAGAGCACTTGGCGATTGCCATCCTCATCCTCCAAGCCATAGAAAAAGCCACAGCCTTCATTGGGGAAACTGGCTTCTAAATGTTGTTGAATATAGTATTTGACACTGTTTTCGATTTCTAGTTGTTGCATTGTAGTATGTGTTTAGGAGATTATTTAAAGATGGTATTCATCACTTCACTGTATTTATCGGCACTATCTGCAAAGACGGTCACAATTAGACCTTCATCAATTTGCTCAGCAAGCTGAAGCGCACCAGCCAAGTTTGCCCCAGCCGAAGGACTGATCAAAAGCCCCTCTAAGCGAGCAACCTGCCGTACTTGCTCATACGCATCCAAGGTATCCACCTGTGAAATTTGATCTGCTAGTTCTGCATCGTAAATTGTGGGTACTTTGGCCGTTTCGAGGTCTTTCCAGCCTTCAAGTCCATGCATGGCTGATTCGGGTTGCAAGGCGATGGCTTGAATATTGGGGTTGAGGGCCTTTAGACCTCGGGCTGTACCCGTAAAAGTGCCCGTAGTGCCCAAGCCTGCTACAAGATGGGTGATCTTGCCATGGCTTTGTTTCCAGATCTCTTGAGCCGTATATTTAAAATGTGCTTTCCAGTTGTTGGGGTTGCCATATTGATCGGCATAAAAGTAGCGATCTGGATGTTTTTGATGCAGCTCTTTGGCCCGCTCTTGCG
>CAZOLU010000141.1:0-9332 GCA_964580485.1 uncultured Saprospiraceae bacterium
GGGTGATTAGATTTACTAATTTGGCCCTCTAGCATATCTAAATGGTGCATAACATTATAAATTCCCTCTATTCCAGACTGAATTACTTCCCACTGAAATACATGAGGATCTTGTAGTTCTACCGTAATAGAGTGAATCCCTAGCCCTTCTGCACAACCTCTAAGTGTACCATCATTCCCAGGATTATGCAGGATAATTTCGGGGTTTTGAAGTCGAGCCATTTCTGCGGTTAGGGGCTCTTCCATATTTGCCCGAATGTAAAAAGAGTTGATCCGACCAAAACTTGCAGTGTGCAAATCAATGTGGTGCGTAAACTGAGAAAGGATGCGGTTTACAATACGATGGATATAGACTTGAGATCGATTTCCCTTTGCCTTGCCTGGGCTGATTCGATTGAGATCAATGCCATCATTAAACACTCGCTGCTCTTTTAAAAGTGCAGGTACATTGAGAACCAAAACGCCAACCACGGTGCCTCGAAGTTTTTCGGCTTGGATCTGGCGAAATAGATTTTGGATAACGGGAATACCATTGAGTTCATTCCCATGCATCGCAGCTGTGATGCCAAGCACAGGGCCTTCTTCCTGTCCTCTTGCAACAAGAATCGGAATGCGTACAGGCTCGCCAAAATTGTTGTTGATGATATGTAGCCAGTACTGAGAGATCTGCCCCTTGGGGCAATTGCTAACATCAAGGCGTTTAATAGTTGCTGCCATAGTGATGGTTTTAAAAGTTAGGAAAACAAACCCATTAAACAATTGAAAGTTAAAATTGGATGCATCAACTACCCATAAAATATTGGGGCGGTATAAATTTATTCCTCTATAACATAAGTTTTTAAATCAACCCCCTGTGCGAGGGGCTTTACCGCCTCGCAGCTTGGATGTTGCACTTTCGGCGCTCTCCAAAAAAGATGCATAAAATTACTTTCTGGACGCTGTATTTATTCCTCTGGTAGCAACTTTTTTAAGTGTAGATTCACCTTTTTGAGCTTCTCACAGGCTTCATTTCTCAATCCCTCATATTTTTTATGAGATTTAGGATATTTTTGAAGATCAAAAGGGTTTTTGCGGTTGCAAATGGTATTTTCTTGAGCCTGATAGTGGTTTTTCAATTGATCAATTAAGCTAAGATAACGACTGTAAACCAATTCCAATTCTAAAATATTAGAGTTGAGCTGCTCTAAAATAATCAAGTCTGAATGGTGTAGAGATAGGGTCTGCACTTGATCGCAGTTGGGCATTTTATTTTTAAAGTACCCCTTAATACGCTGCTCCAAGCTATCTTTAAAGACGGAGGAAGTCTGATTCATTTTGGCATAAACAGATTCCAAATCCTCTTGAAAAACAATATTCACATCCCTCAGGTAGTCTTGAATAAACTTATCTACATCTCCAGAAAGTTCAGATGCTGCTTGTAAAATGACAGAACTGCTATTCAACTCATTCAAGAAATCTTCATTCTCCTGCTGTGCAACAGATAGAAAATCATTGAGTTGGGTAATATGTTGGAAGCCTTTTTGTAGTTGTTGATTCACCAGGTTTTCCATCTCTTCTAATCTATCGTCTAGCTTTTTACGTTTATTCTCCAGCAGATCTCTAATGAGATACTTGTTTTCCAAGGCAGGGCGATTGAAAATCGTAGCAACCATACTCTTGATGCTATTCACAATATTATCGATGCGACCTGCAGTGATGACATTCGCAACATTACTCGCAATAGAAAAGATTTTTCCAAAAACATTCTGTCGGTTCTGTTGCCCACCAAAACGTTTAATCAATAAGGAATCCATTTGTTGACTAAAATCCTTTAAAAGGGATTTGCCTAGGGAGTCAGCATGCATACTAATGGAATCTATAATCAGCTGGAACTCATTGTAGGTGATTGGATTTCCCATCTGACCTCTTTGCCCTGTATACAGACTAATTTCTGAGATCAACTCAATCATAGAAGCTCGATAGGCAATCATGCTAATTTTTTCTAATCCATCAAGGTATTCTTTTTGAAGGATTTTGTAATTCTCTGCGATGCTTTTACAATTGGCCTGCCCCACAAAGTTGAGCTCTTTGCGAATATCCTTGATCCGCTGAGCTGCATCTCTTTGATGGCGCATCTCTGCAACCTCTACATCTGAAAGCTTGCTAATACTGATATTGTCAATATAAAGGTTGCCACTACCATTTTGAGGAGGGTAGGCTAATCGGAAACGAATCTGTACCTTCCCTAGGGTTTCGGCAGTGTTGGAGATCACTTCAGAAAAGATATAGTTGGGCGTTTGTTGCTTATCTGCATAATTATTCCTACTAATCTCTTCCCAGTTGTTGCCTTCTTCCAAGGCCTTTTTTTCAATAATCAAACTAAAATTATCCCCAATACGGGGAAGGGTGATATAACAGCGCAGTTGCTTGACATCATGAGTGTTGATCGTCAGTAAGGAGCCATTTTCATAGAGGCGAATGGAGCGATTGAACGTATCCACCACCCTTGTGTATTCCGCAGCTTTTAAGGTGATTTTAGGGTCGTCCGACTCACAGTCAAATAGCTCAAAACTGCTATGTTGGGCATGGAGTAGCATTGGAATTCCTAAGATTAAAAAGCTGAGTATGGTTCGCATATTTTATTGGTTATTTTATAGTAAAAACTAATAATGCTCCGTTACTTATGATTTTAAACAAAGAACAGCCTCCCCTTATTGTGCATCTCTTCGCATTAAAAACAAAATACTGAGCAGCAGCAATAAGCCCCCAACCCACCAAAAGATAGTAAAATTCCTACTTTCGACCTTGGCTGGCCTTCAGTGATTTTGGAGCTGCACTTCAAACAATCCAAAGTTTAAGGGGATAAAGCTCTCTTTCTCCAACGCTGATTTAGGCAATTCGGTTTTGCTCCATGCTTGAGTCTTGGGGAGTAATTTTACAACCCCTTCCGTAGTGGTTAAAAATACCGGGAGTTGAAAATCTTCCACATCTGCTTTCCATCGGTATTCTAAAATTACTTTTTTGCGTTTGTGTTTAATCCTGAGTTGCAATTTGGGGAGCTGAGGCTGTTTTAGATATTGATCAAAAAAATAAGTCCAGTCTTTACCAGTTTTTTCTTTTACTAATCCAATAAAATCATCTGTAACTACATTTTTATGAGTGAAATTTTGATAAAAGCTTTTTAGAATATCCCACCACAGCGCATCATCCTCAATAGCCGCTCGCAAGGTATGCAACATCAAAGCCCCTTTATAATACATATCCGAATCATGTTCGTCATAATTCACATTCAAGGGCCCCAGCATGGGTTTTTCATTAGCAATAAACTGACTCTGAAATTTGAGGTAGCGAACGGCATGCTCATAGTCGTATTTTTCTTCCATAAAAACCGCCTCCATATAGGTGCAGAAGGTTTCATGCAGCCACATTTCCCCATGATCATTACAGCTCACCGCATTTCCCCACCATTCATGCCCAGTTTCGTGCAAAATGATAAAATCTTCGGGCATTCCTGCTGGATGCCGCCCCAAATAGCCAGGCAGGTACTTATTGCCATAGGCAATCGCCCCTTGATGTTCCATACCCAAATAAGGCGTTTCCACCAAGGCGTAGCCATCTTCCCAAAAGGGATATTTACCCAAATATTTTTCAAAAATGCGCAGTACTTCATGTGCTTCTTTGAACTGCCTTTTTGCTTTTTTTAAATTGTAAGGCAGAACATAGTAGTCCATGGCTAATTTACTCCCATCCGTAGGAGAGCTAAAGGTATCGCTAAAATGCACATAGTCGGCCACATTGAGTGTTACATTGTAGTTGTTGATGGGGTAGGAGACAAACCACTCGAAGGTACTACGATTACCTTTTGTATGTTGATTGCGGAGTTGACCATTAGCCACACAAGTCAGGCCCTTGGGCACCGTACAGATAATACGCATACTATCAGGCTCATCAGAGAGGTGATCCTTATTTGGCCACCAAAGGCTGGCACCAATACCTTCACAAGAAACACCTAGCCAAGGTTTACCATTTTTATCGCTTTCCCAACTAAAACCTCCATCCCAAGGAGCATTGATGGCCCTGCGTGGCTGTCCCTGATAATATATCCTGAGTTGATCCTTAATGCCTTCCTCCTGCATCTCTCCCAAGTCTACAAAAAAAGCATGATGCTTTCGATGAAAAGGAACTTGCCGTCCTTGATGCACCACACTATCAATTTGCATATTTTTAAACAAATCCAATTGCAACATATTAAAGCCTCGCAGCACTTGATAGTGAACCTCGGTATAGCCCTGAATGTATTGTCGATTAAAGTCAAGATCTACATTCAATTCGTAAAAATAGACATCATAGCAGGTTCTCTCAGGGCGGAGCATACCCCGTAGGCTATCGGCAGGTGAAAACTGTGCATAGCTGTTGTAGGTCAGCAAGCAGGCTAAAATGAGAAGGCGAAATGGCATCTTTTGAGTTTTTATAGAAAAAAGATCTATGTGAGTAATCTGGAGCAGTATCTAACCGCAAAAATAATGCAGAACTTCCACTTTTACTACAAACTATAAGGCTTTAATGCAGCAAATATAATTTGGTGATGAGATATTTTTAGGGGAATGATCTACTTGGTTTTCATATTTTTATTGTATATTTATTTAAATAAATGTATATTTGCTGGGCTAAATTGAGCTTTAGTGGTTTTTGAATTTTTTTTAATTGAAATTTAATACCTCCTCCTTATGAAATTAAAATTTTACACATTATTAGGAATATGCTTTTTTTTGGTTAGTAGTTTAGATGCACAACAGACTATCGAGTTTCGTATCAATGGTGTTGCTACAAATGTCGATGATGAGGATGGATGGGGTGCTGGAGACAGTGATCCACAATGGGAATTTGAGATCATAGATAATTATGGAATCTCTGACAATGATAACTATGAGCTTAGTGAAACAAATTGTGCAGGAACTCGCACATATTCCAATACCTTTTTTACTCAAGCTTATGATTGTGAACTTCCTACTTCCTTTGATTTTATTTTTAGGGGGTTGGAGGATGATCCTATTGGCTCTGATGCTAATAGTGGATTTAGAACGTTTTCATTTAATACCTCAACCCTAAATACATCTGGTCCAACAGGTTGGCAGGATGTTTTTGGTGGCTCTGGATGGGTACAAGTACGCGCAAGTGGCGATGCTTGTGGAGGAACGGTTTTGAATACGCCCGTTCTAACCCAAGGATCAGGGAGTGTTCGATACCAAATCCGTTTGCAATATCGTGTTTCGGGAACTCCAGCAGATTTGTGCAAAGACGAATGTAACGACCCCTATGTCTTACCTACCACGGCACAATTCAATTGTAGTGGCTCTCAGACCGTAACTCCCGTAGGTCTAACCATTAATGCAAGAGAACCAGCAGATGCTTCTGAGTCTTTAATTCCGACCACAGGCATTGGTGGCGGTAGCTGTGATGTAGAAGGCTCTAGACCAGAAGACATCTGGATTCGTACTACGATTGCAGATAGTACTGGTGGCGTCTTGTTGACCTTTACCAATAATGGGGGCTGTGATGGTTTTGGTTGTGAAACTAAAATTGCCTACGCTTGGTATACCAGCTCGAATGGGACTTGTAGCGGTCTAGAGTTTAGAGGTTGTGATGAAACGAGTTGCTTCTTTGGATGCAGCAATGGCCAAATTCAGGTAGATGGTCGTCCTGGCGAAGATGTCTGGATTCGAGTATGGGAAGCTCCTGGTGGAACCAACCCCTTTGGTGATGGAGATCAGGGCTTTAGTATTACCATCAATAATGTAAGACCTACTGCGCCTGCAGACCGTTGTTATACGGCATTACCCCTTGGTCCTCTGGGCTGCAATTATCAAGCAACCTCTCCTGATGCTGGGACTTATGCTGAGCCTGATGCTTCCAACTGGACTGCTGGGGCACACCCTGGTGGAATCTGCCAAGATGGAGATGGCAATCCTAGTACGAATACCATTTGGAATTCCAATGAAAATATGGTTTGGTATACTTTCTCTCATCCTGGTGGTCCTTTCAATGTAGCTGTTGATAATATGAATTGTGTAGGGGGCGCTGCTACTGCCCAATTAGGGGTCTTCTCCAACTCTGGTACGGCACAAAATCCTTCTTGTGATCTTGGTGCAGAAACTGGCTATGGCTGTTCCGTAGGGGTTGGTCAGGTACAACTCTCTATTCCTGTACTCCCTGCCGGGGATTATATCCTAGTAGTGGATGGGAATGCTGGGGCACAATGTACTTGGGAGTTTTATGAAACTATTGGTGGTAATCTACTTCCCGTACAATTGGTATCCTTCGACGCTATTTTTAATGAAACTAGCAAAATGGTAGATCTCTACTGGGAATCTACTGAAGAGGAGAATTTTGCAGGATTTACCATAGAGCGCTCTACGGATGCTGTTGAGTTTTATCCAGTCGATTTTGTGCCTGCCAAAGGTACCGCACCTGGCGACCTCAACCACTACAGCTACCAAGATAATGGCTATCCTCGTATCGATGTTGTTTACTACCGCTTGCGCTTGGATGATTTAGATGGAAGTTTCCGATATACCCACGTTAAGGCCGTATCTCCAAATCTTGAAGCGGTAGGGGTTTCCGTCCTTTATGATCTATATCCCAACCCTGTTGTAAATACACTTTTTGTACCTTTCCAAACAGTGAAAGAGGATGAGGTGCATGCTGTAATCTACGATATGTCTGGTAAGGTGGTCAAAGAAATTGTACAAGGGCAACAATATCTACCAGGCTATCATATTCTAGAGGCGGATGTCGCTGATTTACCCCAAGGAATTTATGTCCTGCGCTTTACAGCTGGGGTGATTTCTGAAATGCAACGTTTTGTAAAATATTAGGATAATTTAGAAGATTAGAGCTCAGAATTATAGACTCAAAGACTAACTGAATAGGATTAGTCTTTGAGTCTAGCTGTTTATAAGCCTAGCAAAACCCAGCTCTTAGTTACTCCTTAGATGAAAAGAGCTGACTCCTGTTTTTGTCTTTGGGCTGATTTTTGTATTCTTCAAATGAGTTTAATATTAGTGTAATCAAATATATCAAACCGTACACCAATTGAAATTTAGTTAATTTTACTGAATCCTATGCCAAAGGAGTCCTTGGAACCTTTGGCACAGGCTTCGAAAACATGTACGGTTATATACTCAAACAAAATTACAGATCCGTGTTATTAAGGTGTATATTAGTCAGTTTTGTATTTAATTTACTCAGTTTGAATTTGCTGTATGCTCAGGAAATTGCATTTGAAATGCATCAACTAGATGAAAGGGGATATATCACTCAGCACTTAGCTAAGTTTAAAAAACGAAAAAAGCAGAAAATCACACTAGTTGTAAAAAATACTGGAGATCAACCCTTAAAACTCGAAGAGCTAGAGCTTAGTTGCGACTGCTTAAAGGCAAAAAAACTCCCAAAACTCGCCATCCCTCCAGGCGCAAGTACCAAAATAAAAATTCAGCACCAAGCCAAACAAGTTGGAGCCTTTGATGTATTCGCTATACTGAAAAGCAATGCCAAAAACCATCCCGAAGTTTGGATTAAGTTAGAGGGGGAAGTGCTCCCCAAAGGCTAAACAGATCCTAAGCAGGAGTCAACTGGCATTTATATTTCCCAAACTCTTTTTGCTGTGCAGCTGTCCAGACCATCGGTTTAAATCCTCCTTTTTGCCAAAGCTCTAATTGATCCACTCGGTGCGGAGAGAGGAGGTTGCCTGATTGCCCAACAGGACTGATACAGTAGGAGTTGGCAAAGTTCCCCATATCAATAACCTGGCGATAGGAGGCTGCTACCAAACTCCCCCCATAATGCTGTCCTGGTTGAAATCCTATTTGGCAAAGGGTGTCGGTATCTCCTCCTACCTTAATCCCTGAAATATTCAGAATTTTATCCAAGGGCTCTTTAGCTCCTAAAACATGCTGAAGGGTCATTTGATGCAATGCTCCCCATTGCCATTGTTCGGGCTGCGGACCTAGCTTAGTTTGGAGGTAGTTGACGGTATTCTCAAATGCTTTAATAAGTGTAGCCTTAGGACTTTCTTTGAGCCAATCGGTTTTTTCTGGCGATTTTAAGATCCTCAATAGGGTAGTGGTATCATGACCCCAAAATTCATTATCCAATAAAAGCGGTTGTTTAGGGCCTTCTCCTCTAAAATAAGTGCTATAAGGAGTGCCCAACTCTTCACCAATAATTAAATCAATCAACTGTTGCTTTAATACCTGAAAAATACAGCCTCCCACAGATTCTGCCCTTAGAAAGCCATCCCATTTCAGGAGTTGTTGAACTGCCGGACTGATGGTACTGGGCAATTCCTCTAAATGATCGCCCAAAAGATGCTTGACCAATTCCTGAAACTGAGTCCCTGGAATAGAATAGAGATCCATTTGCCAAGATTTGAAGTCGGCTAAACTATAAGATTTTTGTGCTTGAAACAGATCCTCTAAACGTTTAGCACGATAGCCATTCATAAAGACCTCTCCCAAATCATAAGGATAAGTGTCGCGTACAATTTTATGATTACAAGTATACAAATAGCCCTTAGGAGGATTAAGTGCGTGAGGCATTTCTTCAAAAGGGATAGTTCCTTTCCATTCATAAGTTCCCTCCCAGCCTGGTCTAGGAATAGACAAAGGCATTCGTTGACGAATCGGAATTTTACCAGTTACGTAATAGCCAATATTGTCAGAAGTATCAGCATAGTTGAGGTTTAAACTAGGAGCCTCAATCAAAGAACAAGCTTTAACAAAATCATTCCAGTTTTCAGCCAAGTTAAGTTGATAAAAGCCTTGCATCATCTCATTATCTTTCAAGGCTAAGGATTGTAAACTCAGTTTTTGATTGGGGTAATCTACCAAATCAGAGATAATAGGTCCATGATGTGTTAGGATTACCTTTTCAATATGGTCGGGTTTCCCCTTAATTTTTATACATTCTTCAAGATGTGTAGCTCTTAGGATGCGCTCTTGGTGGTAATATTGATTGCAGCTGTCCCCTGTAAATTTTTCAATATAGGTATCTTGTGCATCTACAAAAGAAAGTGTGGCTCCCCATGCAATTTTGCGATTGTGCCCAATTAGGACTAAGGGAGCACCCAATAAAGAAACCCCCGTAACCTCCAATTCTGGACAAATCAGATGGTTTTCATACCAAATATTGGGCATATTGATGAGTAGATGTGGGTCATTACAAAGGGCAGCGGATTGATTTTCCATTAGATTTGCTGCTACGGACCAGTTGTTGGAGCCCCCCAAGGGTTTAAGCCAAGGGCCTTGAAAGGCTTGCAGTCGGTTGTCTAGCATTTTATAAGTACTAATACCAGTG
>CAZOLU010000142.1:0-7828 GCA_964580485.1 uncultured Saprospiraceae bacterium
AGATACTAAAATGAAAGTAGTTCCTCAAATGCGCCGATCAGCCATGCCTCCTTATGCTCGCTCACATCAGGAACTTGAATGCCGTATCGAGCACGCAGGCATTGTCATTGGGCATGCAGCACAAGATATAAAACTAGCAGTTTTACAAAATGGGCGTTGGGATAATGCCATTACAGATGTAGAACCTACCTTTATCAAAAACGAATCCATCACCTATGACTTGCAAGGGCAGATTATGTTTCCAGGCAATCGAGAATGGCGACCGCTAGATGTTCGAAGTTTTCGGCATCGAGGGCCACAAGTAGCAAAACTCGAACGCCATGATGATGGGTTCAACCTGCTCTTATTTGAAGAAAATACAAGAACACACTCGCCTTATCTTTTTACCAATGATCTCAATGGCAAGTTCATCATTGATTCGCATGACCAACCCGCCCCTAACGAACGAGGAGAATACGGAAAACTGCATTTCCGACTCCGTCAAACAGAGTTGCCCAAGCATAAGGTCTATCTCTATGGAGGTTTCTCAGAATTTCAGCCCTATGAGCGTTATCGCCTTCATTATAATGAGGAAACACAGCTCTACGAAGGGGAGTTTTATTTCAAAAATGGCTTCTACGATTATGGCTATATGGCCGTCAATCAGGAAACTGGTGAGGTAGATGAGCAATTTTTAGAAGGAAGTAGTTTTGAAACTGAAAATGATTACTTATTTTTAGTATATTTCCGTCCTTTTGGTGGACAATATGACCAGGTAGTAGCTTACCAAAAAACCAGCTCTACCCTGCGATAAAACTACGGCTTGGATATGCACCCTTTTCGCCCAACAAACACAATCTGGTTTCTGCTGAGTATCTCCATACTTTTGCTTTGGGTGATTAGTCTACAGTATTATCGTCCTTCTAGCTATCTTCCTGAGCCTGATCCCTCCTATGAATTTCAAGCTGAGGAGGAAGTCCTGGACCAAGTCTTTCAGCTTGCTGAAGATTGGGAGCATGCGCATGAAACGCCCCAAGTTTTCGATGAAGAGGACATCAACCCACTGCCCAAGATTCCCGATATTCCTAGTTTTGCAGATTTAGATGAAGAAAAGTTAAATCCTGGTCCCGAACCTGAAACGGATCCTTTCAATGATGATTCCGTTATTTCTAAAAAAGAAGATCAGGAAAGCAGTGCAGAAGATGATCCTAACAAAGAAAGTAGCACCGATCAAGCTGATTCTGACGGATGGTGGGTGTTTTTGGAAAACTATAAATCATACCTCTATTGGTGGGGACTGTTGCTGGCTATTCCTTTTGTGGCGGGAATGCTTTCGAGTATAGCTCGCCGAACAATTCAAAACCAAGGGCAACGTGAAGTAAATGCTATTCCCGTAGGCATTGCTCGAAAAAAATATCAAATCAGCCGAGATTTTCAATCCGATACGATTGATCAAACATGGCTCAATAATATCCACCAAGAGGAGGAAGCCTATCTCCAATATGCAAATGATGGAAAACAGGAATTGCATTATGAAGATTATCTCAAAACTGTTACGAAAGACCGGGGTTTTCAGGTAGCTCCCAGCGATAAAACTCAATACAGCCTAGTGGAAAAAGGGGTACATCATGCCCAAAAATGGTTAGATCCTGATAAACGACTAGTAGAACCCTTTAAGTTTAGCTTTACATGGTCAGATATTTGGGCAATCTTATCCAGTGCTGCTTATGAAAGCCTATTGATTTTACTCCTTCCTAAAGACGACTTTCTGCTGCTACCTATGGTTTTGGGTTATTTCTTTTTGCTGATTCTTCAAATGGGGCTTTTCCGACGCAGTAGCTTCTCTTACTATGTTTTTGGGATTGCAGCGACTGTGATTACAGGTATTGGCTGGCTGGGCTTGGGCTTATACTGGTATATAGAAGCACATCCTGAAATGCTAGAAGGAGATGCTGATTACACTTGGCTTTGGATATTGGGTCCGGCAATACTCTTGTATCTTTTTGCTCGTCCTATCGCTAAAAATCGATATGTGCGTCATTTTATCAACCATACTATGGTAGAACCAATATGGTTGAGAGATGCTAGTTTTGGGAATGTAGCTGTAATCTTTTTACTAATGGGGTTTAGCTCTGGTACGATCTTAAACTGGATAGGACTCTGGGATTTGTCCTATATTATCAGAGGGCCTATCTGGGCAAGCTTCACCCTCAACATCATAGGCTGGCTCTTTAGTCCACTGCAAAAGGAAAAAGCAGCAAATCAATGGCGTATTGGACCAATGCGCTTGTTGTTATTCATCATAGCAAGCCTTTTAGCTACTGGATTTTTAATTTATAACGAATGGTTCTACAGCCTACTTTGGTGGGTCGCTCCAGTGCCTATGATTTCTGGGATCATCTATCTTTTTGGGTTTTACAGAACGAATCAAATCAAAGCCATTCAAGAAAAAAACGAGGCTTCTCAAAAAGAAAAGAATTTACAACAGCAGGTAGAGGCAGTAGAAGAAGATGCTAAAGAGCTGCTCCGCCCTAAGGTAGTTCAGACAGCTCCACAGGTTCATCGCTCCGAACGCTGGTGGGATCTTGAAGATCCCAACAAAACAGGACTTTTGCACCTGGAGTACCGAGGACTTGGTCAAAAACCGGAAGAATTGGATCAACTTTTAAAATTTAAAAACCTTCGTTTTCTCTACCTCCAACACAACAACTTACAATTTGTACCTGATGAGTTGATTTGGCTCAAAGAACTTCGCAAGCTAGATTTGAGTGATAACAGCATCCGATTTTTACCTCCACAACTATTTTCCCAACTCCAAGAACTCAGCATCCTCGAGTTGGCCAACAATGAGCTCAAGAGTATCCCTAGTACCATTGCTCAACTTCCCAAGCTCAAAGTTTTAAATATTAAGGGAAACCCTATTTCAACAACAACCATTAGTCAACTAAAAGGACGCTACCCCCATCTACAAATTGAGTCAGATTAGGAGCTTGCCTTAGTTTTCAAACAAAAAAGCTCTGAGATTTCCTGCAGCTTCTGGCTTGATGCGCCCTGCTAATAGAAGTCGCATTTGGCGGCGAATCATCGCCTCATCATAGCGTTTTTGCTGTTCGGCCGTTAGTGGCAACACCGCAGGGATAGGTTCCTGTACTGGACGTTTGGTATCATCCTCTACCGCCACAAAAGTAAAATAGGCATCATTACAACGTCGCATATTCCCCCCCTTAATATCCGCAGAGAACACCTCAACATACACTTCCACAGAGGTAGTAAAAGCACGAGTTACAGTACACTGCAAAGTGATTACATCTCCCAAAGGAATCGGCTTTTGAAAAGATACATGATCTACCGAAACCGTTACGACATAACGTTCACAATGCCGTCCAGCACAAATGCCTGCAGCCACATCCATCAGGCGCATCAGATTCCCCCCCATCAGATTGTTGATTGGATTGGTGTCATTCGGCATAATCATTTCGGTCATGATGGTTTTAGAATCGGCCACTTTTTTAGATCTGCGTTCCATATTATCAGTTGGTGTTAATTAAAAATTAGTGCTTAAAGCACAACAAAAAATCCTTTTGTGATGCAAATCAAACTACTAATTATCCTTTTTGTTGTACTTTTGTATCCCCATTGAAAAATCAAGGTTCGCAAAAGTAATTAGATTAAATTAAAGCATGACATGGAAATGAAAATAATATTCAAATTCTTTGGTTTGGGGGCTCTTTTTCTCCTCCTTAGTATAGTTAGTTGTCAGAATAATGCACAACAAACTAGCTCCGATGAGCACAAAAGCCCACTAGACCAACGCTATGAGGAAGTGGTAGCACAGCACGATGAGGTAATGCCCAAAATTACCGACATGGAACTCCTGCAAGAAAAACTCAGAAAGCGACTCAAAACCCTAACAGAAACCGATAGTACAGAAAAAGAAGAGGTACTGGGCCTTTTATCACTCTTGAAAAAAGGACATGATGGGATGTTTGATTGGATGAATAATTTTAAAAATAAACACCTCAATGCCAAATTTTATGAGGAAAGCTCAGAAGAAGAGCTCAAAGCTTATCTAGATGAAGAAGAACGCAAAATTGTAGCCGTAGGAAAAACGATGTTGAAAGGCATTGAAGATGCAGAAAAATATTTGAATAATTTAAAATCAGAATAGTACAATGAAGTATCTATGCTTTGGATCTCTGGTATTTTTACTCTTTGCTTGTGGACAGCCTGGCCCTAGCCTTCCAGTCTTGGGTGAGAAAAACATTGTCAAGCGTATGGAAAATGGTCAGGAGGTTTATGACTCTACAGATCATGTAATTCCCACCTTTACATTTTATAATCAAGCTGGAGCAGAAGTAACCGAAAAAACAGTAGACGGGAAGATCTATTTAGCAGATTTTTTCTTCACCTCCTGCCCTACCATCTGCCCTAAAGTTAAGGCTAATATGATGAAGGTCTATGAGCAATATAAAGATCGAGAAGACTTCCTTATTCTCTCTCATTCTATTGATGTTAAACACGATACCATTAAGCGACTGGCTTGGTATGCCGAAAAAATAGGCATTGATGTCAATACCTGGCATTTGCTCACTGGAAAACATGATGATATCTACCGTATTGCTCGAGAATATTACATTGCGGCCTTGGTGGATGATGATGCCCCTGGGGGATTCGACCACAGCGGTTATGTAGCTCTGCTAGATCGCCAACGTCGAATCCGTGGGTTTTATGATGGTACAGATCCCGAAGCTATGAAGAAACTGAGCAAGGATATTGCCACATTATATCAAGAAAAGTAGCTTATTTATGCGAAACATCATATTATGGCTATTGTTGCTACTCAGTCTTGGAAGTTGCGGTGGGGCTGGTACTTATAATGAGGGTAAGGCCCTCTACCAACAACATTGTGCCAATTGCCACATGGATGAGGGGCAAGGCTTGGGCGAGCTTTACCCTCCGTTAGCAGGAGCCGATATGCTAAGTGCTAGCGGCGCAGGCGCAGCCTGCTGGATCGTCAATGGGCTCAAGGGCCCCATCAAGGTCAATGGCATCACCTACGACCATGTGATGCCTGCCAACAAACGCCTCTCGCCCATCGAGATCACCAATATTCTCAATTATGTCAACAATGCTTGGGGCAATCAACGAGATTTTATAACTTTAGATGAGGTAATGGCAGCCCTTGAGGGCTGTCAGGAAGAATAGTAAAACCCTGATAAAGAGAGCAAAATGCTTAGATGATCTTCAATAATTCACCCAAAACCCAACGCCATTTATGAAACAACTTAGCGAAATCCGTCAAGAGATCAGTCAACTCATGCGCCAAGCCGAAGATCTCCGTCAGGAAAAGCTTGCTGCCTACCGCAAAAGGCTCTACCTGATGCTCATTCCAGGAGCAGGCGCCGCCTTCTGTGGATTTATGCTTTTTGCTGGTGCAGGTGCAGGCTATCTCATAGGGCTCATCATTTCAATACTCCTGATTTTTGGAGCCTACTGGGTGAGTGCGGCCAAGCATCTTCGCGAATTTAAAAAAGAATTTAAGTCTACGGTGATTGCTCAATTTGTACAATTGATGTACCCTCAAGTCGCCTATATTCCTGAAGGTGCTATCAGCCAAGAGGATTTCAAAAGCTCTCAACTCTACAATTGGGCCAACCGCTATCAAGGAGAAGATTATTTTAAAGGTCAAATTGGGGAAGCAGATTTTCAGATGTCAGAACTCACAGTGCGCCGACGTACAAGAAGAAGTAGTAGTAGTTCCAACAGCAGTTCAACTACCTCCATTTTCAAAGGATTTTTTGTGGTCATGGACATGAGTGAAAAGACTTATGCAGAAACTTATATTTTACCAGATATAGCAGAAAAAATACCAGGTGGACTTGGAAAAATGCTACAACAAACCATTGGATCTTTATTTTCCCGAGGAGAACTCGTTTATTTTGAGGAACATCCAGAGTTTGAAAAAAAATATGTGGTGTACAGCACCGACGAATATTCTGCCCGACAGCTAATCAGCAATACTATGGTAGAAGCAATCGGAGAATTAAACATCCGTTGGAATATCCGCCCTCGTATAAGCTTTATCAACAATCGTATATATATTGCGATGCCTACACGGCGCAATCTCTTTAAGGTCAACCCTCACAAAAGCCTCCTAGAAGAACAACAAGAGATCCTTGAAGAAATCTATGATGAAGTCGGACTTTGTATGAGTATTGTAGAATCTATCGCTAAAGCCTATTAGAAAGATGGCCAAAGTTCCAGCTATTGCATACCAACAATTTATAGAACGGCAGGCTTCTGGATTTTATGTAGCCGAGCAACAGCGCAAACTTTTTATTCCAAGGCTTATACTCATTTCAACGATTACCATTATTGTTGAACTGCCCATAACATTTTGGGCTTGGAATGCAGGAGATGACAAAACTAGAACTTGGATACTCTTGGGTGCTCTTGTAGTCTTATTTTTAGGTGCTTTGGTAGCTGTCGCCGCTTGGAATCAGTTTCGATTACTCCACAAAGAACGCATCTTAAAAATGTTGATTGAGGAGTTTTTTCCACAGCTTCACTTTCAATACCTAGACCAAAATTTTGCTGGAGCAGATTTTATTTCCAATATTGGGTATTGGTCAGATTACAAAAACCTCAACCTTTTCGCTCAGGACTTTATCCAAGGGCCAATTGGAGCATTGGAAATTATGCTTTTTGAAGCTCATGTTTCTTATAAAATCAAAAATCAAGACCCTCAAAGCTTATTCAATGGCTTAATTATGGAGATTCAGCAGGTTCCAAAGTCCATTCCAGTCGAAACAATACAAGCACAAAAAACCATACGTAAAGCCATGGATGCTATTTTTGATCATTTTAAATACGATTACCCCAAACTCTTTGCCTCTCCGAATGGGCATTGGTATTTATTCTTGGAACACAAAAAAAGCTACCTCGAGCCCAAAGGTTTTAAAAAGACCTTTGAGCAACAAGAGTTGGAACGACTCCTAGGAGAGTTTTACTACTTTATTCAATTTACAGAAGTATTAAATCAAGAAATTCAAAAACAAGCCCTACCTGAAAACGATGAAACCGATTAAATCCAAAATAAATATGCCTAAATTCATACCCGTACTCCTCTTTATTCTACTACTACTCCCCAGTCACTTTTTACAAGCCCAAATTCAGATCCAAACCCAAAATATTAACATTGTCCGAGATCAGTGGGGCGTTCCTCATATTTTCAGTAAAACAGACGAAGAAGCTGCTTATGGAATAGCCTGGGCACATTGTGAAGACAATTTCAAAGAACTACAAGAACCCCTACTCACGGTAAAAGGCTTACTAGGCAGTATCAAAGGCAAAGAGGGAGCCATTGCAGATGCCGCTTGTTTTTTGATTGATGCACAAGGCATTGCTGCAGAAAAATACGAAAGCGAGCTTTCTCCAAAATTCAGAAAGATGCTAGAAGCCTATGCTGCCGCCGTCAATCGCTATGCAGAACTACACCCCAAAGAGGTGTTGCACCCAAAGCTCTTCCCTGCCCGACCGCAAGACATCATTGCTGGCTATATCCTCACCACCTCTTTTATCGCCAACTTTCAGTATGACTTGGGTCGGATTTTTAAGCATGACATAGGAATGGTTTTGCAAAATAGTGGTCAAGTCTCGGCGGGATCAAATGGCTTTGCCTTTAACGCCAACAAAACCAAAGACGGCAAAACCTACTTGGTGTCCAACTCGCATCAGCCCCTCAGGGGCTATACCGCTTGGTACGAGCTGCAGGTCTGCACAGAAGAAGGCTGGAACTTTCACGGCGCCACCTTTGCAGGAGGCGTTACCCCCTTTGTAGGCAGCAATG
>CAZOLU010000142.1:7838-9277 GCA_964580485.1 uncultured Saprospiraceae bacterium
TTGGGCTGGACACATTGTGTCAATTATAATGACGTTCAAGATGTCTACCAACTCCACATGCACCCTAAAAAGAAGCTGTACTATCGTTTTGATGGCGAATGGCTACCACTAAAAGTGCGAAAATTTAAAGCCAAAGTAAAAGTCGGATTTTTGAAAATCAAGATCAAACGCAAGTTTTACTGGAGCAAGCATGGCCCCGTAGTCAAAAACAAACATGGATTCTTTGCCCTTAGATTTCCTTCCATTATGGTCATCGGAGCAGCAGAACAATGGTATCACATGAACAAGGCCCGCAACAAAGAGGAGTTTTTGGCAGCCATGCGTCGACAACAACACCCGAGTTTAGCTACCGTTTATGCCGACAAAGAGGGGAATATTAGCTTTTACGACAATGGCCTGTTTCCGCAGCGAGATCCTGCCTACAATTGGCAGGCTACCCTGCCTGGCGATACTTCGGCGACCCTTTGGGAGCCCGTTTTTGCCCCCTTCGAGCAAATTCTACAACTGCATAATCCTGACTGTGGATATCTTTATCATGTTAATGGCAGTGGACTCTACTGTACGGGGGAAAGCTGTACACCCATGCCCGAATCTTATATCAAAATGGGCTATCAACCTCTAGAGGTGGCAAGAAACCGACGAGTACAGGAGTTGATGAACAATTACGACAAAGTAGACTATCAAGACATCAAAACCATCAAGTACGATCAAAAATATAGTCTGCCACTCTACACCCGAACGATTCAAAATCTAGATGATATACTACACTTATCAGCAGAAGAATATCCAAAAATCGCCAAAGCGATTAAGCATCTGGAAGGCTGGGATGGCAGTGCAAGTGCGGATAATCGACAGGCGGCAGTACTTTCCCTTGCTGTACAAGAAGTTTTAAAATACATGATGAAAGAAAATAGAGCAGACATCTCAGGTAGTATTCCCAAAGAAGTCTTTGTAAAAGGGTTACACAAAGCTCAAAAGCATCTCCTAAAGCATTTTGGCAGCCTAGATATTCCCTTAGGCGACTTGCAAAAACATGTACGGGGAGAACGTGCAGAACCCATTGGGGGAATGCCAGAGGTCTTAGCCGCACTTTATACCCAAAAGTATAAGAAAAAATATCGCCAAAGCTTTTTAGGGGACTCTTTTATTATGTTTGTAACTTACAATGAAAATGGGGTGGAACAGATTGAAAGCGTCAATTGTTATGGGGCTTCTAATCACCCAGAAAGTCCACATTATGACGATCAGATGTCCTTGTATCTTAATCAGAAAGTCAAAACAATGAGTTTGGATAAAGCCACTGTACTCCAAAATGCTGTAAAACAATATCATCCTGAATGATCAAACCTGAATGATCAAACCTGAATGATCAAACCTGAATGATCAAAAAGTAAACCCTACCCTCATTTTACAACTTTAAAAGAGCCTAGGGATGCTTC
>CAZOLU010000143.1:0-552 GCA_964580485.1 uncultured Saprospiraceae bacterium
GGCAGAACCACTTTACTATTGTGCCACTGGCACAATGCAAACCCGTTCTTAGCTCGAAAAAATCCCAACTTCCTGCTATACAAAAAACACTTACATAATCTTTATTGAAGTTGTTAAAAAATTACCCTTTAGATGATATCATTCTATCAACAGCATCTCCCTCTTTTTCGTTCGACTAGCTTCAACAATTGCTTTAGAACAGTTTGGTGGCAAGAGATTTAAAACAAGACATCCGCAAGTTTAGAAAAGACCTTTTTTACCCCTTTTTCCATTATTTTATACTCGACGGGATCGGAGGCAGTATATACCCACATACCAATAATACTTTCAGAATTATCCTGAAGCAATTGAGTCAATTGATGTTTGTGTAGGCGATGCGATTCGCGCATCAAACGCTTGAGGCGGTTGCGATCTACGGCTCGGCGAAACTTTCTTTTAGGAACACTAAAAGCCACTTGCAAAGGAACTTTGCTCGCAGCTGCTTTCATCCAAAAAAAACGCAAGGGATAGCCTGCTACCGACTGCTTGTTTCTGAAAAGCTCAGCAAATTGT
>CAZOLU010000143.1:562-9197 GCA_964580485.1 uncultured Saprospiraceae bacterium
GTAAAAACGGAAAGTAGACATAGCAGCAATTGAGACTCAGATACAAAAACACAAAACAGCCTGCCCCTTGGGGCAGCTGTTTTGTAGCATAGAGTATGTTATATATCAGAACATGCAGCTGACCTTAAGGTCAGCACAGCATAGCATTATTTCAATCGTTTGCGCTGTGCTTCGTCAGAAACAGTCAAGTTTTTACGTCCTTTTTTACGACGGCGCGCTAAAACTTTGCGCCCATTTTTGCTAGCCATACGGGCACGGAATCCATGTTTATTCGCACGGCGACGTTTTGATGGTTGATATGTACGTTTCATGATTTCAATTTTTAAGTCTATTCGCTGTATTCCATCTCCTATTCATTAGAAAATAGAAACACATGAAAGCTTTAATTTTTTATTAAAAACGGAATCTTTCCTTGAAAAGCGACTGCAAAGATAAAGATTTTATTAGGACTTCCCAAGGATGGGTGTTAAAATTCTATATTTTTTTAATCCTATTCCTCCTATTCTACATTTAGCCATTCATAGACAACATAAATTCCTCATTATTCTGAGTTCCACGTAGGTGTTTGAGCATAAAGCTCATCGCTTCCTCCGTATTCATATCTGCAAGGTGGCGACGTAAGATCCACATACGACTAGTAGTACTGTCGCTATGTAGCAATTCTTCGCGGCGTGTACTTGACTTGGTAAGGTCGATGGCGGGATAAATACGCTTATTGGCCAAACGACGGTCTAGCTGCAACTCCATATTTCCAGTACCTTTAAATTCTTCAAAGATCACCTCATCCATTTTAGATCCGGTATCAATTAAGGCAGTAGCCAAAATGGTCAAAGATCCACCATGCTCAATATTTCTTGCAGCACCAAAGAATTGTTTAGGTTTCAACAAGGCATTGGCTTCGACCCCTCCAGACAAGACCTTACCACTAGCAGGAGCTACGGTGTTGTAGGCTCTTGCCAAACGGGTAATAGAATCCAATAAAATGACCACATCATGCCCACACTCTACCAAGCGTTTAGCCTTTGCCAAAACAATCTGACTAACATGCACGTGGTTGGTAGGAGGTTCATCGAAAGTAGAAGCAATGACCTCTGCTCTCACCGAACGCTGCATATCGGTTACCTCCTCGGGGCGTTCATCAATCAATAAAATGATCAGATACACTTCGGGGTGGTTGCTGGCGATGGCATTCGCTACATCTTTCAATAAAAAGGTCTTACCTGTTTTAGGTTGTGCTACAATCAAGCCCCGTTGTCCCTTACCAATAGGGGTAAACAGATCTATAATTCGCGTAGAATAATGCTTGGGATTATTTTGATCAATAATGTCTAGTTTCTCCGTAGGAAACATAGGGGTAAGGTGGTCAAAAGCTACCCGGTCTTTGATTTGCTCAGGATTCCAGCCATTGATCTTTTCAACTTTCAATAAAGCAAAATACTTTTCTCCTTCTTTTGGGGGGCGAATACTTCCTCTAATGGTATCGCCTGTGCGCAGTCCAAAAAGTTTAATTTGAGATGGAGATACATAAATATCATCTGGAGAAGATAAGTAGTTGTAATCGGCCGAACGTAAGAAGCCAAAGCCGTCAGACATCATCTCCAACACACCTTCCCCCTGAATCACACCATCTAAGTCAACATTAAACTTTGCTTTTTTCTCCTCTTTTTGGTTGCTAGAGCGTGTCTTTCGAGTACGTTTTTTCCGACTATTATTTCCGCCTGATTTACTATTAGAGCTAGTTCTCCTTTTAGTTTCTTTTTCTTTAGTCTCCTGGGGTGGGGTTTCCGTTTTAGCCTTTTCTTCATTGGGCAGCTCTACAGACTTTTTCTCATCCGTTTCATGGCTTTGTTCGTTGTTGGTGGCTTTCTCTTTTGGCTTCTCCTCTTTTTCTTTCTCTTCTTCTACCTTAGCCTCTTCCTCTGGGAGAGCTCCCTTCATGGCCTGATAATCCAGGATTTTATAGATAAGTTCTTTTTTGGTGAGACGCTTATACCCTTTTACCTCGAGTCGCTCCGCAATTTCGCGAAGCTCAGGCACGAGCATTTCGTTCAATTGAAGTATGTTGTACATACAGTTTTATTATGGATGGTTAATAAATTAAATATGGTAGGAATTTGCAGCTAAACAGCTTTTTTAGCTTCAACTACAAGTAATTAAATTCTCTTGTTTAGACAAAAATTTTATGGTTGCTTGATCTTCTTACGGTTTTCTCATACGCTAAAACGGCCCTTTTCAATACTCCTTTCAAACATTTGATAAGCCTTCAAGCTATGACTGACTATTTCTGAGGAATGAATATATTGGAATGATACAACTCAACAATCCTTAAATATGATTAAAATTATCATATAAAAACACATACAACGGAATCTTATAGAAGTTGGTTGAGATAATAAAGTTGTATAGTGAATTTATTGTTGAAGGGAGGTAGAAAAATGATTGCTACCTGAAAGTACCAACATATAAGGTTTCTTTCGATGGTGTTGCAAATTTACACTTTAATTTTAATTTTCAAATAGTATATTTGTAAAAATATTATAATCTTGCATAAAAGATGGTGATTTGAGCCAAATTTTGCAGTTTTTAAATGACTTTCAAAACTTAAAAATGCTCTAAGCTCCATTATTTTCTAAAATTCAACTCTAAAACGGTCTATGCTTACGGTTCAGTTTATTCGTGATCACAAAGAAAAGGTGCTAAATAGCCTCAAGGTTCGTAATTTTGACCAGCCTGAGATTTTAGACGAAGTGCTAAAATTAGATGATCTTCGCAAAAATACTCAGCAAGAACTGGATAAAATTCGTTCTGAAGCCAAATCTATTTCTGGTAAAATCGGCCAACTCTACAAATCGGGTAAAGCAGAGGAAGCCAATGCCCTAAAAGCCGAAACTGCCAAGCTCAAAACGCAAACCAAAGAACTAGAAGAAAGCGAACGAACAACGAAAGAAGCGTTGAGGGAGCTGCTTTTGCAAATTCCTAATGCTACGCATCAAAGTGTTCCTTCGGGCAATGGTGATGAGGACAACGAAATATTTAAAGCTTGGGGACAAGCCCTTCCAGAGATGGAGGCCGAAGCCCTACCACACTGGGTGCTAGCCGCTAAATATGATATTATTGATTTTGAGGCAGGTGCTAAAATTACAGGCGCTGGCTTTCCCCTCTACAAAGCGAAAGGAGCAAAGCTGCAACGTGCACTCATCAACTTCTTTTTAGATGAAGCCGAAAAGGCAGGCTATGCAGAGTTTATCCCCCCACACCTCGTCAACGAAGCAAGTGCCATGGGCACAGGGCAACTGCCCGACAAGGAAGGTCAAATGTATCATGTTACAGAGGATAATCTCTACCTTATTCCTACAGCAGAAGTGCCCTTGACCAATATTTACAGAGATGTGATTTTGGAGGAACAAGACTTTCCCATTTGCCTAACGGGCTATACTCCTTGCTTTCGACGTGAAGCGGGCTCTTATGGTGCACATGTGCGTGGGCTCAACCGCTTACATCAATTTGATAAGGTTGAGATTGTACGTATCGAGCTGGGGCTACCCTACCGCATTCTTCGCCTTTGTGGAGGGGATATTGGCTTTACCTCAGCCCTTACCTTTGATTTTGAAACCTACTCGGCAGCGCAAAAACGCTGGTTGGAGGTGAGTTCGGTGTCTAATTTTGAAAGTTTTCAGGCCAATCGCTTGCGCTTGCGTTATCGCCCCGCAGAAGGAAAAGGAACCGAATTAGCACATACGCTCAATGGGTCTGCACTTGCCCTACCCCGTATTGTTGCCACACTGCTCGAAAACAATCAAACTCCAGAAGGTATCTTAATTCCTGAGGCACTACAAGCCTATACTGGTTTTGATCGCATCGACTAGTAGACTTTTCCTAATATGAGTCGTCTCTTAAATTTACCAAAGGGGTAGTCGCATCATGAAGTAGCTTTAAATCAACTGAGTAGTAGAGATGATACCATGGGTATCCCTTTGGGGTTAGACACTAGACTAAAAGACCCAAAGACTAGATGATATAAGTCCTGTCTTTGAGTCTCTAAGTCTAGTGTCTAATGGTCTACCAAGATAAGGGATAACTCATATTAGGATTCTAGCTAAAACTTTATTTTTTGCTCTCCCTCCACTTGACTTTCCACTCAAAATTCTTGATTATTGTTGTAGAGATCGAGGCCTTTGAAAATCCATTTTTGATTTTTAAAAGCTTTATATCCTATGACAGCACTACCCAAAACCTTAGAACTGCTCTTTACAAATTACAAAGCCTACCATATCCTTGAATGGTGGGAAGCTTTAACAGAGCAGGAGAAGGAAGAAATTTACACCCTTTATGCCCTAGAGCTCCGCCCTAGTGAAGAACCATTACATTGGGAAGAGGAGGAAGCCCTCTTGCAAAAGGAACTCTGGAAAGAAGGTATGTCTAGCCTTTATGAGTATCGACTGAATCACCCACCAACTTACAGCAAGCTAAGTACACTGTAACATAAGCAATTGATTTCAAAATTTGCTGCTGAATAAAACTCTTAATTTAATTCAAAACCTTATATTCAGCAGCAAGTTATTCATAATAAAGTCAAGATGCCAGAAAAAATATCATATAGCAAAACCCTTTGGATAAATCTGCTCTTTTTAGGTCTTCCCTTGTTGAGCATATCCCAAACTTATCATCCACTTTTAGAAACAGACAATTACTGGGTGGTGACAAGTTGCCATTTTGGCTGCCTTACAGACGAATACTGGACGGAGGAAGATACTATTATTGCTGGAAGAAACTATCGCTTTTTGAATGGTTATCATTACAATCGCAATATGTTTCTTAGAGAAGATACGAGTAGTCGGCAGATTTTTTTTAGATCTATTTTATCTAATAAAGATGTGTTGCTCTATGACTTTTCGATGAATGTAGGGGACTCCATTACCATTAACAATCCAATTAGTCCACTACCAGCCAATCAAGGCACTTATGTGTTGGACAGTATTGTTCTGCGTAATGTGTTGAATGGAGATCGGCGCTTTTTTTACCTCTCTTCTGTCAATACTAATGCACAAACCCTCTGGGTGGAGGGTATAGGGTCTTTGGCTTTAATCAATACTCCTGGAGGACTTCCCGATCTCAATGGTATGGGGGAATTGAGTTGCTTTTTTCAGGATGGGCAGCAGGTCTACGAGGCAGATAGCCTACCGGCTAGCAGCTGCAATAATTTTGTAGTGAGTTCTAACAATACTACAACAATCCCTAATAATCAATTACAGCTCTACCCCAACCCTAGCCAAGGGACTATACAAATAGACCTAGGTGAGTTAGAACAGAATCTGGCGCTCATCCTTTTAGATCAGCTTGGTCGGGTTTTGGCAGAGTACCATTATAAAGAAGTGGCGCAGTTAGAACTACAACTATCCGTTCCCAATGGGCTTTATTTTTTAGAAATTCGTACTGACAAAGGCCTTCGAAACAGACAGCGCGTTTTTATTCAGCGATAAAGACTAATCTTTTTGTATTGTTAGACGCTGAGAAGATTTATCAGAGGAGTTATTGATAATAATGACAAATTCGGACTTTCCACTGGCATCAATTTCGGCCTCATCTTCATCTCCACTGTTTTGATCTCTCAACCAGAGTACGGAGCATCTATCTCGTATTTCATAGTCATAGTTGTTTACTTCTGTATCTGTTCCCCCAAATAGAGTAGTATTGAGCACAAGCCGTGCTGTACCAATTTCCTCATCTTTCACAGTATAACTGTCAAAAGAAAAAGTACCATTAAAAGAACCACCAAAAGCGGTAGCTACGGCAACACGATCTGTTTCTACCCCCATGCTATCGGTTAGAATCGCTCCAATGACTCGCCATTCCCCTTCCAACCAATTCACACAGCGTTGATCTTTATTGCATGAAGTGAAGATAAATAACAAAACAATTCCCACTAGTAAAATTTGCATGATATGCTTCATGAGCTACATTTTTTTTAGGTGATTTTTAGACCACAGGTTTATGCTCCTAAAGGCCTGAGCTAATTCCTAAAAATAAGAAAGAGGTTGGAAATTTCCAACCTCTTTCTCAAAACTATGTAAGTTATAATTATTCTTTTTCTAACTTAGCAGTTACAGTAACCGTTCTGTAGTCGATAGCTGAAGGGAAACCATTAGAACAAGCTGTTACGATAGGAGTACTATCAACAGCAATAGAAAGTTCTAACTCAGACTTAGTCAATTTCTCAATAGTATACACATCGCCAGTAGTTGAACCATTAGGAGTCAATGTCAACATGTCTCCATCTTCGTTTACAGAATAAGTGTAAGCAGTAGAAGTAGTAGTTCCACCAGCAGGAGTAACCTCTAAAGTTGCAGAACCAGATTCTTGATCACCTACAGTGTAAGCAGTAAAGATCCAATGAACATCAACATCAGTAGCAGCGGGAATTGAATCACAGGTTTCGCCAGTTTCAGAAGCAGTTTGCTCCTCCAAGTGCCACTCACCTTCCAAACGGTTTACTGCACGTTTTTCTTTGTTACAAGAAGAGAAGATAAAAGTAGCTACGGTGAAAATGAAAAGAGCTTTAACTAGATTTTTCATGTTTGAATAAAAGTTTAATTAAAAAAAATAAGTATTATTATTATAAATTTAGAGCATCAAATATACTGCTAAAATTATGCCAAAACGAAACTTTTTACGATTATTCTCGTAAAAGGGGCGAAATTTCTTTCAAATCAAAAGCTTGTAGTCGATTTTCGAACTGAACTAGAAGATGACCATATTGGTCAATTCCTTCTACAACGCCATATTCCGTTCGTTTTTCCTTGTGAAGGTAATATGGTTTGAGTTCGCCCAGCTGAAACATCAAATTGGTATATCTTGTTCGTAAAGCTTTGATATTTCCATTTCTGATTTCAAGGTATTGACGTTCTAGGGTTGCATAAAGTTGGAATAGCAACTCAGAAATTTCATATTTTTTTTCTGTTAATAGATAAAGTGAACTAGGATTGGGGAGATGATCGGGAAAGGCCTCTTGGTTGATGTTGATCCCAATTCCGAGTATACTGGATTGCAAGTACCTTCCTCTCAATTGATTTTCGATGAGTATTCCAGCTATTTTTTGTTGCCCCACATAAATATCATTGGGCCATTTGATACGAACTGCTGCAGGCAGCTCAAATACTTTTAGGAAGTCGTGCACGGCTAATGCGGCGGCGGCATTAAGTGCAAATTGCTCGGCGGCCAGCAGAAACTTGGGGTACAAAATAACTGACAGGGTGATATTTTGGCAGGCTTCAGCCTGCCAACTACTGCCAAGTTGACCTCGCCCAGCCGTTTGTTGGTCAGCGATCACTACGGTTCCCTCGGTTGGATTACTTTTTGCTAAGAGATCCTTAGCATAATTATTGGTAGAATCAACAGCTTTTAGCTGAATTGCAACCTTTCCAATAAAAAGGGTGTTGTAAAATTGATCTATCATCACAACATAATTGTTCTGGGCGATTTGTAATGGGATAGTGCTGAGTTTTTAACAAAAAAATTCTAAACTCAACAAACTAACCGCTATATTAGCCTACAAAATTAAACTTCTTTTTATAAAAAATGTATTTGGCTCACTAATATGACCAATGTCATCAACTTATTCACATAATTCTACTAGATTTGCGTTGCTTTGTCTTCTTAGAAAAACAACTATGCAAGTACACAAAATTTAATTCATTTGAGCAAAAAAGAGTTAATCATAAAACAAACAGCATCCTCCAAGCATCAACAAGATCTAGAACTTGCCCATACCATAGTTGATGCTATTCAAGAGCTCAAAGGTCTAGATATAGTATTAATGGATTTACGTACAATCCCTGAAGCTAGTGCTGCCTTTTTTGTTATATCTCATGGTTCTTCCTCTACCCATTTGTCTGGTATTACAGCCCGTGTAGAAAAAAATGTTTGGGAACAACATGCTGAACGCCCTAATCATATAGAGGGACGAAAAGGGGGAAATTGGGTATTGCTCGATTATTTTTCAGTAGTCGTACATCTTTTTGATAAAGAGAAACGTGAGTTTTATGACCTAGAAGGGTTGTGGAGTGACGCTAAGATTCAACGGTTCGAAGACCTTTAACCTTAGTTGCGCTTTGCTCATGCAGCAGAAGATTTTTTTATAAATTTAGACCCGCTCTAAATACTAATATTCGTAACTTTTTTATGGCATTCCTGTTTTAATAGTTACATAAATTTCTATTTCACATACATATATATTATGCAAGACAACAAAAACAACGCTGGTCCAGGTTCTGGAGGCAATAGCAATAAACCTCGATTCAACTATTACTGGATTTATGCTATTATAGCAATTGTTCTGATTGGATTGAACTTTTTTTGGGGTACACAGACGCAAAGTACCAAAATTAACAAAAACAAACTGGTTGAAATCATCAAAAATGATGACCTAGATAAGGTTGTTGTTATTAATGGTGAACATGCTGAGATTTACCTCAATAAGGAGGCGCTGGACAAAGAGAGCTATAAGGATGTGCCCAAGCCCTCTTTAGGAATGACCAATACGGGACCACATTATACCCATATTATTGGTAGTGCAGAAGCTTTTGAAACAGACATGCAAGCACTGCAAAGTGAACTTAGGGAGGCAAAAGATAATCCC
>CAZOLU010000144.1:0-9090 GCA_964580485.1 uncultured Saprospiraceae bacterium
GCCACGTTCTTAGTTTATCTTTGGCTTCCACCTCATCGAGTTTTGCTCGAAGATAGTCCAAGTTTTTGGCATAGCGCTGCAATTTTTTGGGGTTGGCGGTAGTGCTGTCGGCCTCACACATAGTCAGTAGATCTTCCAAGGCCTCCCCTGCTTCAAACAGGAGTCGGCGAAGTGCGGAATCTGTAATTGCCTCTCGATCTTTGGTCAGTAAAATAGGGCGTTGATGTAATGCTACAATTTTCTGAACAAATTTCATTTTCTGATCCAGAGGTAATTTCATTCGTTGAAAGATCTTCGGCACCATTTTAGCACCTACCGCCTCATGCCCGTGGAAGGTCCAGCCTTGTTCAGGGTGAAACCGTTTGGTTACGGGTTTGGCAATATCATGCAGCAAAGCAGCCCACCGCAACCAGAGATTTTCAGACTTAGCAGCCATATTGTCTACCACTTGTAGCGTATGCCAAAAATTATCTTTATGCCGAATGCCATTACGGTCCTCAACCCCATGCATTGCATAAAGCTCTGGGAATATCAACTCCAACAAACCTGTTTTAAACAATAGGCCTAAGCCTACAGAAGGTTTGGGAGACAATAATATTTTATTAAACTCTGTACTGATTCGTTCTTGAGAGATGATTTTGATTCGTTTGCGTTGCTTTTTAATTGCCTTGAAGGTGGCATCTGCAATGCGGAAGTTGAGCTGACTAGCAAAACGCAGTGCTCGCATCATACGCAGGGGATCATCCGAAAAAGTAATCTCAGGATCTAAGGGCGTTTTGATGATTTTTCCCTCTAAATGAGCAAGCCCACCAAAAGGATCAACCAGGGCTCCGTAATCCTCTGAGTTGAGACTGATCGCCAAAGCATTGATGGTAAAGTCTCGACGATTCTGATCATCTTCTAAACTACCATCTTCTACAACTGGTTTTCTAGAGTCAGGGCGATAAGACTCTCGCCTTGCCCCCACAAACTCTAGCTCTGTGTTTTTGTAACGCAAAGCAGCTGTCCCAAAACGGGCAAAAATTGCGACTTTAGGTACGGGATCTAACATATTGGCAACAGCCTGTGCAAGTTGAATACCACTACCTACACAAACAATATCAATATCTTTGTCATCGGTAGATCGCTCTAGCAGGCGATCTCGAACGTAGCCTCCAATTACATAGGTTGGAAAGCCTAATTGCTGAGCAGCTTGGGCAATAAGCTTAAAGATACTCGCTTCTTGTCTTGTAAATTCGAGTTTCATCTGATATTAGGAATAAGTCTGCAATCATAGCAAACTTGAAAATCTTAGGCCATTCAAGATTCCAGAGCGCAACTTCAAAAGCCTAGCAAAAGTTTAGTTTCTGACAAATATTAGCTCGTTTCGATCACTGATTCGCACGATGGTAGAAAGTGTAGCATCCTGAGAACTTTCCTCCTGACGATACTGTGCTACATAATCTACGGCTTCAATAATCTCAGGACTTATTTCCTGATAAGATTTAGGAAAATCCTGACCGTAGATATGTGCGGAGGTAGAAAGAATAGCTCCACCAAAAGCACGGACAAACTCCTGACAAAAGGGATCTTGGGTCACTCGGATTCCGATAGATCCGTCCTGAGCTAATAGAAAATCTGGAAGATTGCGCAAGTGCTCATAAATGATCGTAAGCGGTCGTTCATGATACTGTATCAAATTGCTCGCCTTGGGCGGAATAGGATGTACATAATGCTTGAGCATCTCAATATCACTCACCAACAACAAACAAGGGTGATCCTTTGGACAAGCCTTGATCTTATAGATTTTTTCTACGGCATCTCTGGATTGTGCATCACAACCCAAGCCCCATACCGTATCTGTGGGATATAGAATGACTTTCTCCTCTTTCAACATTTGCCGCAGCAACAAAATTTCTTCCTCCGGATATTCCATGAATTTTGTTTTAATCGATACTAAGTGAACAGCGAAGTGTTTTAAAACTTGTTTTTCGTATTGAATTTTTAATAAAAGAAGAACAAAATCTCATCTAGTACATGGAGTACTCTAACAACTTCTGTACAATCCTAAGATAGGACGAATTATGGATGACTTAATATACAGCTTTTAGGTTAAACCATCAAATATAGAGGCAATTCCCTCATAAGCGAACAAATCTCCCTAAAACTATTTCCCTAGTGCACTTTTGAACAAACGGCTCCAACGAACTCCGCCTTTCCCAATGGAAAACCAAACGAATAGAGGTTTCCCTACGATGTGATCAGCTGGGACAAAGCCCCAAGAACGAGAATCGGCAGAATCATCTCTATTATCTCCCATCATCCAGTAGTAGTCCATTTTAAAAGTATACTCATTTGTAGGGACACCATTGATACTAATCTGACCATTTTTAACCATTAGATGATTTCCCTCATAAGCCGTAATAATACGTCGATATAGGTCAATATTATTCATATTTAACTGAACCGTTGCCCCCTTCTTGGGAACCCATAGTGGCCCAAAATGATGGTTATTCCAAGTAAACAACTTTCGGTTGTAAGGGAAAATACCAGGCTCGTAAGTTCCTGGATCACTATTTTCCTGACGGATATCTTCCAAGACCGTATTCATAACATTATCTTTCATAATCGCCTCTGCTACCGCTGGCGACATATTTCGATAGGGTAATTTGGGATCTGCTAAGCTAGATGGAATAGACACCTGAAAATTTTTATCGATATACTCCATATCCACTCGCGCATTTCCTTTGGGAATTAAATGATAGTTGTACTGCACCCCTTCTATCACCTCAGGAATTTTACCATTGACATACAAAACATTGTTTCGCACCTCAATGCTATCGCCAGGTATCCCTACACAACGTTTGATGTAGTGATCTCGCTTATCTACAGGTCGGGTGACAATACGTGAGCGATGCTGACGCAAAAGCTGGGCACGTAACTGACTGCGCTGCTCGGGAGCAACTACCTTCAACTGATTGTGGTAATCTTGTGAATAAGGCAACCCTTTAATAATAGTATCTCCTTCTGGATAATTGAATACTACTGGGTCAAAACGGTTGATTTTTTGTAAGGCTGGTGCTCGTCTATATTCCCAAGTAGGCCATTTAGAATAGCATTCCCCACCTGTAATTGGTAAAACATTATGCAATAGTGGAAAAGACAAAGGAGTCATTGGCATTCGAGAGCCGTAGTGTGCCTTACTTACAAAGAGAAAGTCCCCTACCAAAAGTGATCCCTCCATTGACGGGGTAGGGATGGTATAGGCCTCTATTAAAAACAACCGAATAAAATGCGCTGCAAATACCGCAAAAAGAATAGAGTCTGCCCATTCTCTGACCACTCCCTTGGCCGGGATAGGGTGTTCCTTGCGCAAGCGGCGCATCTCTTTTTCATTTTTTGCCTTAGCCGCAGCCTTATACTTTCTTTTAAATTTTCGTCGCAGCTCAGCCGCTGGGCCAATATAGGTCAATTTATCTTTCAAGGCATAGCCCATATATGGAAACCATACAAAAGGAAGCGCAATAGCTAAGACACTATCCAAAAATGAAAATCGACTAAAGGTCTTATTCAGGTCGCTAGCCATTCCTGCCAATACAAAAATGTTTACAATTGGAATAAACAGCAGCGCCACCGTCCAATCTGGTCGGCCAATGAGGCGATTCCAAATCAAGAAATTATAAACCGGTACAAAAGCCTTCCAAGAATCTATATTTCGCATTTTGAACAACTGGGCGATTCCTGCAAAGGGCAATAAATAACCCAAGAGCAAAACCATTAGGTAATATACAATATCCATCTTTATTTTTGATTTGAGGTTTTTCTATAAGAATTGAAAAAGGCCTTCCAGCGCATGGTAATGACTCCCCAGAAAGCTTCCATAAAAATTTTAGTACTCATTTTGGACTTGCCTAATTCCCGGTCGATAAAGGTAATGGGAATTTCTTTCACCTTAAAGCCAAGCTGCCATGCCGAAAACTTCATTTCAATTTGAAAGGCATAGCCCTTGAATTTAATTTTTTCAAAATCTAAAGCTTCCAAAAACTTTCGACTATAACATACAAAGCCCGCTGTTGCATCTGCCACTGGCATCCAAGTCATCAGGCGTACATAAATAGAAGCCCCCTTCGACATCAGAATGCGGTTCATGGGCCAGTTGACCACTTTTCCCCCACGAATATTTCTAGACCCTACCGAAACTCCCACGTTTTCGAGTGCACAAGCTTCATGTAAGCGAGGTAGATCTTGGGGATTGTGTGAAAAGTCTGCATCCATCTCAAAAATGTAGTCGTAATGTCGAGCTAAACCCCATTTAAAACCAGCTATATAAGCCGTTCCTAACCCTTGTTTGCCTTCACGCTCCATCAAAAAAAGACAAGCGTTAAAATCTTCCTTTTGCAAACGTTTTACAATATCTGCAGTACCGTCTGGCGACCCATCATCTACAATCAACACATGAAACGGCATATCTAGCTCAAAGACCGCTCGGATAATGCGTTCAATATTCTCCTTTTCGTTGTAGGTGGGAATAATAACTAAATTTTCAGATGACAATTTCTTAATGATTTGAATGAGTAAGTGCCCAAATTAGAGGCTTTGCAAATATAGAATATTCGATTATATCTACCTAACAGATTTAAACCACCTTAACAGCTTTTAGTAAAGCTTAACAATGAAATTGGTTGAAAACTATCCTTTAGGTGAAATTTCACGATTAAATATTATTTTCCAATAACTTCAATAAAAAAGGTTTTTACTATTAGTACAAATGCCAAAGATAAGTATCTGTCAACTTTTTTTGCTATCTCAACCCGTTTTTTTTCAGCTATACACAGCACAATAGTGCACTTGTAAATCTAAAATTCACCCAATCAACCTAAAAAGGTCACTAGGTAGATCTTATTAAAGTTAGCGCAAAGCAAGTTTATTCCTAAAACAAGAGCCCTCCTAAATAAGTATAAATAATCATTAAAGGCAACTGCCCCAATAGCACCCCGACAATCAAGGTTCTAAATCGAATAGGTACAACTCCTGCCACATAAGCTAGTAAATCTGTTGGAGTAATTGGAATAAAAGACCAAAACAATACTAGCCAAAGCGCCCGAGGTCCCTCCATCCAGCCCTTAATCCTCTGCATACGTTTGGGGTACTTCTCTTCAAAATAACGATGCCACCCCATACTTCCTGCAACATAATAAAAGAAGGTGGAAGAACAAGCCAAACTAAGCATACTAATCAGTAAGACCAAAAATCTTTGTTCTGGGAACAGCGCTAGCCCTAAAAAAAGAAAAGGCGTAGAAGGGAGCATAATCAGTGCTCGCCCCACAGATAATCCAATATAAACCCACCAAATCGTCTCCTCATGTTGCTTCAATTCTGCTACCATATACTCCACAGAAATCAACTCTGGATTGAGGATAAAGACATACACTAGTGCAGCCAAAATCAGCATCATCCAAAGCCAGCCTAAAAGGCCAGGGAGTCGTCGGTATAGGAGGTTTCTTAAATTAATAGTAACAACTTAACAGGATCAACAATATAAATCATCTTACAGCTCTGGTTTTAAAATCAAATGCTTGCCTTTTGGCGACGCAACAACGCCATGAAAAATCCATCAAATCCTTGATCTTGAGGAAAAATTGAATGTGATTCTAGCAACTCAAAGTCTTGTCCAATTTCCGTTTCGTTCAAAAACCATGCAATTTGTTGCTCATTTTCTGAGGGTAGAATGCTACAAGTAGCATACAGCAGTTTAGCTCCAGGTTTACAAAGTTTAGGATATTCTGAAAGGATGACTTGCTGTGTTTGCCGAACATTGTCAATAAATGCAGTACTGAGTTTCCACTTGGCATCAGGATTTCGACGCAGTACCCCTAATCCCGAGCAAGGTACATCCATTAGAAGATAATCTGTTGACAAGTACGCTGCCTTGGGAAATACCTGATGCTTTGGCATAAGCTGAGTTTGAATAACAGCTGCTCCAGCACGCTGGGCACGCTTGCGCAACTCTTTGAGTTTGTAGGCCTCTACGTCCATGGCTTTGATAGTACCCTTGTTGTGCATCATAGCAGCCATTTGCAAACTCTTTCCTCCTGCACCCGCACAAGCATCTACCACCCAGGCACCTGGATGAGGACGAAGTAAGCGTGCTACCTGCTGTGAAGAGTAATCTTGCACCTCAAAATATCCTTTTTTAAACAGTTCTAAATGGGTTAGTTTGCGAGGGTTCTGCAAAACGATGGCTTCATGATTGCCTAAGGCTTCTGCTTCAATCCCTTCTTTTTTGAGGAGTTGCAATAGCTTTTTTCTATTTATTTTGAGTGTATTGGTGCGCAGCACCAGTTTAGCAGGTTGATTCAGCGCTTCGAGCGTAGCCGACCATTGCGCTTCCCCCAACTCGACCAAGCCACGCTGATCGAGCCAATCGGGGATAGCTGCTCGCAAGGCTCGCTCTTGCCGAGCAGCCTCTAGCCGCCGCCAAATGGGTATCGTGTCCACAACTTGTACCTCTTCCCATTGAGGAAGCTCAAACCCTTGATCTAGCCAAGCTGCAATCAAAACTAACCACCAGTCCTGCTCAGTTGTAGGTGGATAGCCCAATCCAGCTTCATAGTACAAACGATACCAACGCACTACCTCATAGATTTGCCCAGCAATAAATCGTCGATCTCGGCTCCCCCATTTGCGGTTGCTTTTAAGGGTTCGCTCTACTACATAATTTGCTTTCTGCTGCTCCCCAAAAATTTCTTGTAAGGCCTTAATAATTGGGGGAATAAGATTCTTATAAAATTTCAAATTGTATCTTTTTGAACGGTAATAACTTGCCACAAAGAACCGCATTTCAGAGCACAGATCAAAATTGTAGGCTTGCTGATTTTATGAAAAATCTAGTTAAAGACCAAGCACCCCTTGGTTATAAAAAAAAGAGGTGCAGCAACGCCCTTGCTTATCAAGGGCGTTGCTCGCGCGCATGCGCGCGTACCGAGAACGTTGATTCAAACAACGTTCTCGGTCAATAAAAAGCGTATACATTAAAGGGATCATCTCTCTTTAATTACCTGTACATGACAAAAAGTCACTAAAAAAGGTCTTTTTCATGACATTTTGTCATCAATAAATTATAAAAACTGCCTTTTTAAGTAATTTTCCGGCATGGTACAGGAGTTGATATTCTTTAGGCTGAAGTTAATAATGAACTTCACCCCATATTGATTAAAAAACTCAAAAAAATAGTACAACATGAAAACGATGATTAAAAGATCTATGTTTCCCAGCCTTTTAGATGAATTTTTCAATGATTCTTTGTTGAAAACAGAACGTTTTCCCATTCGAAAAGAACTCATTAAGTTTTCTAGTCCAGCCATCAATGTCAAAGAAACAGATGTAGCATATCAAATAGAATTGGCGGCCCCTGGCATGAAGAAAGAAGATTTTAGCATCGAACTGGACGATCACCTGCTTACACTCTCTACGGAGAAAAAAGCCAGCCAAGAGATCTCGGAGGAAAACTACAGTCGCAAAGAATTTGGCTATTATCAGTTCAAACGCAGTTTTAGCCTACCAGAAGATCAAGTACATATAGAAGGGATTAGCGCACAATATGAAGATGGGGTGCTGTATGTGCGTATTCCTAAAAAAACAAAAGAGGAGCAAGCTTCAGCGGTAAAGCGCATTGAAATTGGCTAATTGTTAGCTCTGGTAATGATTTAAGGGTTTGTTTAAAAGTTTGTTGTTTGGGCGGGGCTCCACCTTGAGGTGGGGCTTTCGCTTTTAGGGAGGCGCTCTTTTATAAATAGTCTCTTTAAAGTAGACTTGGAGCTAGTCGAAGCTACAGCAACTGCGCTTATTCCCTGTTCGCAATAGCGCTTTTTAACGCCTCATTTAATTTTTCAATATATTCTTTTCTTTCGAGCAATTGACTCATATCAGCCTCAAATGTTTTTGTTCTGCGCAGGTTGGGAAATGATAATTTATTTTTTGCAATTGAGTTCGAAATTAAAATATTGAAATAATTATAGATTAGCATTATGCTCTGTAAAGTGCCTGTTTTAACAATTTTAAACCCAAATTTTTCCGCAGTTCTTTCATTCATTATGTAGCTAGTTCCACGAACCTTCATTTGCTTATGATCCTTATGCTCCTCTATAAAAAGCAACAACCCATTTAGATACTGATGTATAATAAAGTCTGTCCTTTGTTTCCCACTCATATTTCTATCTAACACAAAACAGTAATCAAATAAAGTTCCTCCATGGATTTCTACAAGTCCGTTTTTGGGTTGTTCTGCTAAGAACAAAGGTGAATAATAAATCAGTCTTCCACTCTTTTTAAGGAAAGGCATATCAAAGAATGGCGCTACTATCGATACGGTTATTGCAGCGATCAAAATTCCAATTAGATAAATTTCTAAATAGATGGATAGTACAATTGACAAAGATATAATTGAAAAAGAACAAATGGCTATCACAATTAAGATTCTATTTTGCTCCTTTTTGTTCTTATTAAAAAACCTGTGATTCATTTTTTTTGAATGCGCACTTGTATGATGATTAACTACTATTCAAATCCACCTTTCTATCCAGAAATTCCCTCCAGCTTAGGGCTGCTGCAAAATCTCGGCAAAAGGCGTTTCTTCTATTCGCAAACGAAAGAGATAATCTTGTTGCCAGCTAATTCGCCAATCCTTAGAAGGGAGATCTGGCCTATCGGCATACCAAGGCCGAAACTGTAAGGCTTTGATGGCATATTTGTAAAAATCCTGTCGATAACCTTCTTCATCGGCTCTCGGATTTTCATAGGGTAGCGAATGGGCATGAAATTCTACATTGGATTTTTTGTAATAAAAAATCACCTCCCCATTGGGCACTAATTTTTCAAAGTCTATTTTCTTTAATGTTTTTGGATTTCTGGCATCTTCCCAACTCATTTCTTGGGCGATCTTGTAGTAGGTTCCTCTCAAACTATCTCTTGAGATTTGCTCCAAATGCTCAAAGGCTTCATAAACAGGATAGTCTGGCATATTAGATACAAACTGCCGATAATAGAGCCAGTACCCATCTCTGTTGACATCTCCAACAGGTTGCACCCACAATACTATACTATCTTCACCAT
>CAZOLU010000145.1:0-2564 GCA_964580485.1 uncultured Saprospiraceae bacterium
TGTAGTTATTGACCTTAATTATAAATCGGATGGACTTGTTCCACTCTCTGAGTTTAGAGATACTCCCGATTTAGCAGTAGGTGATTCTATCGAAGTTTATGTTGAAACACAGGAAGATAAGCGTGGACAGCTGGTACTTTCTCGTCGTAAAGCTAAGCTACTTAGAGCTTGGGAGAATATTGTAACTGCTTATGAAGAAGGTACGGTGGTGTCTGGTACTGTAATTAGCAAAACCAAAGGAGGTTTGATCGTCGATGTATCTGGATTAGAAACTTTCTTGCCTGGTTCTCAGATTGACATTAAGCCAATTGTTGATTACGATGCTTATGTTGGTAAGACTATGGAGTTTAAGGTAGTAAAAATCAACGAAGCGATCAAAAATGCTGTAGTATCGCACAAAGCCTTGATTGAATCTGACCTAGAAGCGCAACGCCAAGAAATTATCTCTAAATTGGAGCGTGGTCAGGTACTAGAAGGTACTGTGAAAAACCTTACAGATTTTGGTGCTTTCCTTGATTTAGGTGGTGTTGATGGTCTACTTTACATTACAGATATTTCTTGGGGTCGTATCAAGCACCCAAGTGATGTACTAGAAAATGGTCAGAAATTGAATGTTGTTGTTTTAGACTTTAATGATGACAAGAAACGTATTTCGCTTGGTCTGAAGCAACTACAACCTCATCCATGGGATGTTTTACCTGAAGATATCCAACCTGGTTCTATCGTTAAAGGTAAGATTGTTAATATTGAGGACTATGGTGCATTCTTGGAAATTACTCCAGGTGTTGAAGGTCTGATTCACGTTTCTGAAGTATCTTGGAGTAGCCAGCCCATCAACTCTCGTGAGTTCTTTACCGAAGGTGCTACTTATGAAGCTAAGATCGTCACTATTGACCGCGAAGAGCGCAAGATGTCTTTAAGCTTGAAACAACTTACAGAAGATCCTTGGTCTACTATCGAGAGCAAATACCCCAAAGGTAGCCGCCACAGTGGTGAGGTGAAAAATCTTACTCCTTACGGTGTCTTTATCGAATTGGAAGAAGGTATTGGTGGAATGATTCACATTTCTGATTTGTCTTGGACCAAACGATTTGCTCACCCGGCAGAATTTACCAAAATTGGAGATCAATTGGAGATCATGATTTTGGAAATTGATCAGGATAATCGCAAACTTTCTTTGGGTCACAAACAACTTGAAGAAAACCCTTGGGATACCTTTGAAGATGTATTCCCAATTGGTTCGATCCACGAAGCTACCGTATTGCGTCGTGATGATCGTGGAGCTATTGTCCAATTGCCTTATGGACTGGAAGCTTTTGCCCCTATTCGCCATATCAAAAAAGAAGATGGTACACTAGCTGAGGCTGAAGAGACCTTGCCATTCAAGGTAATTGAATTTAATCGTGATGACAAACGTATTCTTGTTTCTCATTCACGTTACTACAGTGATCTAAAACGCGATCAAGAACGTAATGACAAAGAAGAGCGTAAAAAACAAAAACGTGAAGCTCAGCAAGAGTTGAAAAAACAACAAGGCAAGATTGAGCGTTCTACTTTAGGTGATTTGAATGTTTTCTCTCAGTTGAAAGAACAGTTGAAAGAAAATGATGATCAAGATGATGATAATGAGGAATAATTTTCTATTCCTATAATGTCAATAAATGAGACCTTTCCTCCTTGGAGGGAAGGTTTTTTTGTTATACAGCTAATACCTATAAAAAAAATGATTCTTTGTATAGAGACAAGCACAATGAGCTGCTCTGTAGCTCTAACTAAAGTCAATAATTGTTGGATTCTAAAAGAAGAAAAAGACTCCGCAGATCATGCTCAAAAACTTACTGGTTTTATCCAATCGGTTTTAACGCAGGGCAATGTAAAGCTTCAAAATATTGATGCGATTGCGGTGAGTAGCGGTCCTGGTTCTTATACAGGACTAAGGATAGGAATATCGGTAGCAAAGGGATTTTGTTATAGTCTAGAGAAACCACTAATTGCCGTCAACAGCCTACACAGTTTAGCTTATGGAGCATCGATCAAAGATCTTATCCAAGAACATGATATTATTGTAGCATTACAAGATGCCCGACGTATGGATGCATACGCAGCAGTGTACAATGCCCAACTAGAGGAGATCGCCCCACCACAGTTTCTAAGCTTAGAAGCTGACAGCTTTCAGAAATGGGCAACCCCAAGCGGGCGAATTTGGCTTTGTGGAAATGCAGCGACAAAAATGCCTTTGGAATATAAAAACCTTCGAGTTAGCCAAGTAATAGGATCTTCTGCACATTATTTAGAACAATTGGCTTATCAGAAGTGGGAGCAAAAAGCTTTTGAAGACCTCGCCTATTTTGAGCCGTTTTACCTCAAACCACCCAACATCACAAAACCCAAGCCTAATAAATATTTCAACCCATAAACACACAAACCTCTTCTAAGACTTACCAAAGTGGCTAGTAGAAACTACCAGATTGCTATGCTTTTAGACTAAAAACCCCAAAGACAAGACCTATATCATCTAGTCTTTGGGGCTGATCTCAAAGGCTAACAATTAGTCTCCATCATCC
>CAZOLU010000145.1:2574-3587 GCA_964580485.1 uncultured Saprospiraceae bacterium
TGTTTGTGCTGCGCTAAAGTTATTTTGGATAGCATCATGCAAAGAAGCAGGTTTTAGACCTTCCAAAGCATCGATGGCAGCATCAAATTGAGTGTTGATCAACTCTTGTAATGGGATGCCATCCTTATCTACATTAGCAGTAGCCAGATAATCATCTAATCCAACTCCGCCCTTACCATTAAACAGCTCCTTAGATGCTTGGATAGAAGCCAAGGCCAACTCTAAGGAATAACGGCTATAATAAGCTTCTACACTCTGAGGAGCGGGGATATAACTCACCTTTGCCCCCACCGGATCGCCCAATTTATTGTTCTTGAACAACTCATAATTTTGATTCAGTTGATTAACCAACAAACTCATGGGGCTTCCAGTAGCCACCCCTTCTGTAGTTTTAAAGGTATTGACATAACTAGCCCAATCGCTATGCACCCAATCTACTTTTTGTTGAATCTGAGCAACCACATCAGTCAGATACTGCCGACGATTCGCCGCAGTGGCTGCCGTATCATAAGCCCCTACAATCGCCGCAGCATCACTACCTACACCAAACAAGAGATAGTCTAAAGCAGCAAAGCCCCTTGCAAAAGCAAATGAATCAATTTCTAAATTATAACTTCCAGTACTTACTCCCAACTCCAAACGATTCACAAAAATTGGAAAATTATTCAGCGTTGCTCGAAGTTGATAGTCTGCAGCAGGCCCAAACTCATAAATCATGGCTTTTTGCCAAGCCAAATTGGTTGCTTTCCACTGATTTTGTAAGGCACTCAGATTGGTTGTACTGGGATTATTATTAAAATTAGTGGTAGCCGTTGCCAGTGCATCCACCTCTGCTTTTAGACTGTCATAAGCAGGAGTAATAATATTATCGGCAATGTTCTGGAGTAAGGCCAATTGATCAAATTCCACTGCACAGGGGTCATTCTCATTAGGATTGCAAGCAGTGCATAAAATAAGTGCTAAAAATATTGAAAAAATTGATATACGCATGATTTTGACATTTCGAACAAAGA
>CAZOLU010000145.1:3597-8953 GCA_964580485.1 uncultured Saprospiraceae bacterium
ACTCTTTTGAAATAGGAAGCTTTCGCATAATTCAATCAGATAAACAATTCTATAAATCGTCTTTAATAGGATCTAGACCACTAAATGCATTTACCAAAGCAGCCTTGGCATCTGCAATATTGGTAGTGCTAGTATTGTGAAGATTTGCTTGCAAGGGATCGGTACTACCTGCCAAAGTGTTGAGGATTGCATCTATATCGGTAGCAGAGATCGTTGCATCACCTCCCCATTTTAGGCTATAAATAAAAGCATAAGCCTCTGAAAGTGCATGAAGTTTAACCGCTTCATCTGTACTAAAATCAGCGTTAGCCGTATTGAGGTAGTGGATAGCCGTAGCTGCACAAACCAACTCCCACTGACGGCGTACTTCCGTGATTTTCACATCCCGAGTGCCTAAGTCTTTTGCAGAAATCGCCGCACGGCCAGCAATTAAAGCATTCATCAGAGTTGCTGCATTACCCAAAGTGCTGTTGCGCCCATTGGTATATTTACCCCAAAATTTTAGATTGGTCGTATTGATCGGAAAATCTACGGGTACACCTAAATAGCCAAAAGCTTCATCCCAATGGTGCTCCATAGCGGTTCCTTCTCCAGGCACTACATTTTCATTATCCACATCCATTTTTCCAGCACCCAAATACACGGCAGTAGCCTGATAGTAAAAACAAGCTCCCATCAAGCCTTTTTCAATGATCTGTGCCAACTCCATACCATTGGCATTGACCAAATAAGATTTAGTTCCGTCATTACTCTGCACAACACCCGCCTGCCCATTGCTAGGACTAGTATTGGAGCTGAAAGCAGAAGCCGCCGCCAAAGAATCCATCACCTCTTCAAATATCGCAGTTTCAGAAGCAACAGTTTTAGATTTTAGCTGCTTATCTGCCGAATTTAGATTAGCATCTGCAAAAGGATTGTTGGAATTGCTAAACATATTCTTCATAACATCAGCATCCAAAGCAGTGGCATTCACCACACTAGCAGACTTGGCATAATTCCCCAACTCTTCTAGCATTGCAATACGAGTTGTTTGTCCGCTGTAATCAACATTTTCAAAATCATAAGTAGTAGGAACCGTGTAATCATTGTTATCCTCCTTACATCCATTTAATAGTAGCCCCCCTAACAGCAGTCCAAACAGCATAGTGCTTTTCATAAATTGAATTTTCATAGCATTAGTTCTTTTACGAATTTTGGTAATTTATCTACAATAAGTTTTGTTGATTATAACAACAGCACAAATTTATTCTTATTTGAACTAAATCCAAATAAAAAGAACTAATTTTAAAGCTGACTTTGATCACTTTTAACAGATTAAAATTATCTAAAAGTAACTAAGTCTTTGTATTCCAATCAATTTTAAAATCGTCTAAAGAGCTAGCCTGCGCTGCAATTTGTTCAAAATCCTGAAAAAACTGCTCATTGGCCTTCATCACAAGAAAAGCATTCTTATAGCTTAGGTAGATAGAACTACCTACTCCTATGGCAAAGCCCGCCCATATTATCCAAATAGCGCCAAAACTGCCCCAGTGTGAAGCAAAGAAAGCATACATTGAGCCTACAATCGCTACAATGCTGAGTGCTATAATAAAAAAGAAGCGAGATCGAATACTTTTTTGCAAGCCATTTTTGGCAGCATTACCAAATAAACGTTTCTTGATTTCATCATAATTCTCGGGATTACGCTGATAGGTAAGATAAAGACGTTCAATTTCCTCTGGGCTAAAGTCAACTTTAAAAACCATATTATTATTTTTAGTAGTAGGTTCTTTCTATTTTAAATCGATTGCTATTGAGATAAATAGGAATTTCAAAAAGAGAAGGGATAGAATGTCCTAGCTTTTGATGAATTTTACTTAATTTTAGTTTTTCCGAAAAACACCCCTCCTATACATTTGATATACTTATGAAGCTCCATAAATTTATAACAAAAGTCAGAGAGCTTCGGTGATCTAAATCAACAAAAATCATGAAATTCAGAATCAGTCTAATTTGTGCATTATTTTTTAGTTGGACTTGCCTAGCGCAGCAAGATTATATCGTAGAGTTGGAGCCCATGCCAGGTCATTTTACCGATACTACGGAGCAATATTGGTTTTTACTGCGCAAAGCAGATCAAAAAGCTAATAACAAGTCAACTGGCCGAAAATGGAAATACTATATTGATCTTCAGGAAAAACGCATGGAAGTGAAAGAGGTATCTATTCGCACCGAGCCACTGCTAGATGAGCTTTATGTGGGCTGGATGGATGTTCGTCGATTTGCGCCTTCCATTCAAAAAGATACGCTTTGCTTTTTGACAGGCTCCTGTGCTTTTCAATATCCCTTTCCTCTCAATGTAGGCGGTAAACGTCGCCGACTCAACAGGATCTTTGCACAAATGGCCAAAGAAGAAGCCGACTTTATGGTTTGGACGGGCGATAATGTTTATTATCTTGCAGGACAATGGAACAGCTACAAAAAGATGGTGAAAAAGAATCTTCGTTCTCGCTATCGCTCCCCTATTGATGATTTTTTGGCAAGTTGCCCACAGTATGCCATTTGGGATGATCACGACTATGGCCCAAATGATAGTGATGGTCGATTTAAGCTAAAAGACACAGCACTCACTGTATTCAAGCGTTTTTGGGCCAATCCTTACTATGGTACTAATGGTAAAGATGGGGTGTTTTGCCACTTTTCCCACCAGGATTGTGATTTTTTCCTCCTCGATTCTCGTTTTCACTGTAATAAAAATAAAGACGAGCGCAAGTTGCTTGGAGAAATGCAAATAGAATGGCTCAAGGAAAAGCTCTTAGCCTCTAAGGCAAATTTTAAATTTATTTTTAGTGGTACCCAATTTCTCCCTGTAGAGCAATCTGGGGAAACCTGGGGTAAATTTGGAACAGAACGCAATGATTTTTTACGTTTTTTGAGGGATAATGAAATTATCGGAGTTATTTTTGTGAGTGGGGATCGGCATTATTCGGAGCTCAACAAGGAAGAACGAGATGAGGATTATCCACTTTATGAGTTTACCTGTTCACCACTCACAAGTTTCTTAGATCCTTCTTTTCCTAAAAACAATCCGCTACGGGTAGAAAATACGGCTATTCGAGATCAGAACTATGGTCGTATTAAAATCTACAATGATGGCGCTGAACGCACCTGTTTGATTGAAACTTTCAACACCAAAGGAGAACTTGTTTGGAAATATGAAATCCAACTTTCTGATTTGAAATAGTTTGTCATTCTTTGAAGAGCTTAAACACGTGGGGAGTTGCATCTGCTGAATTTTGGAGTTTTAAAATATATAATCCATCTTTCAAATCCATTAAATTGAGCTGAGCATCCTTTAATAGCCCCTGCATTTGAAGTTGTGCATTCAGGTTATAAATTTGATATTGTAGTGGCAACTCAAAGTTACCCGAAAGTTGAAGGGTATGCTGAACGGGATTGGGATAGATTTGAATAGTTTTTGAGTTAGAATGTTGCGCTATGCCCGTCCAAATATAGGTATAATCACAGGATATGCTAGTATCTACTTGGTATAGCCCCAAACTACTATCCTGATAACAACGCAATCCTGTAGAGTAATTAGCATCACAAACTGGGTAGAACTCCTCATAATGATGATAAAAGAAATTTGGATGGCCTATTTTTTCAATCACTGTAAAGGTATCATTAACTGCAGGATATCCACTACTTAAATCGTATCGATAAGAAGCATGACAATAAATACGTTTGAGTGACTGTCCATTTATATTGACAAAATCAAAGCTGTCTAGTGTAACAAAGGCAGTATCTGGAGTAGCATTCCAACCCAACATACGAAACTGCCAACTATCTCCAGGCTGAGCATTGAAATTGTACAGAATTTGAAAATCTTGATAAACAGTGTCATAAAGGAAGATCGTGTCATTCTGCTCATATAAGTGTTCTACCATAGGCCGAACATAACATTGCCCCTGATTGCGCTTCACCTCTATTCGTTTGCAAGCCTTTCCTTGAATCAGCGTATCTCCTACCGATTCAAAAAGCATATAATCCACATTCCCACTAAAAGCAAAGCCCTCGCCGTAGTACCATTGAGCCCCAACCGGTGCCCAACCTTGCCCAGCAAGCGTTAAACTACAAGATAAGCAGCCCCCCAATAGCATTATTCGCAATAACTTGGTTGAAGACCCCCGATTTTTCATACCCTTTCAATTTTTATATAGTTCTGTAATAAGGCAATGAGCTACTTCTTACTCAAGAATAATTTAGCAAAATAAAAAAAAAGAACTAAAAGAAGAAGCCGCTATTCCAATATTTACAAACTAGAAGAGTAGCTCTAAAAACCCTTGCCTATCTTATTAAAAATGTTTATATTGCTTCGTCGAAAAAGAAGACAATCATCAAACAACTAAAAAGTATCTACAGCTATGAAAATCAAAAAACTCCTACCCAATGAGGTACAGGAAAAAACGCTAGGGTATAAAGATTATCGCAAGGTGTTGAAACCTACACTCAAAGCAATGGCGACCCAATGCAACTCCCCTGAAACTGCTACTGATTTTTTCATCAAAACTGACTATGAGTTTAGCGATATGCCTGGCAAAAAAATGGGATTGATTATCCCGGGCAAACAGACTGGTGCTTGGCTCAAGATGGCTAAGGAAGAAGTCAAAAACGACAAAAAATTCACCTTAATAGGAAAGTGCTATATCACCACTAGTGAATCTGGAGAGCATAGCGTTGTACTTTTACCAGAAAAGGGTGCTGCTAAAAAGAATTTGGTGAAGCGTCAGCTTGTAAAATTTGCCCTTAAAGGAATGCCTTTTGGAGTACAACTTGGGGAAGATACTGCTGCTGACACTAGCGAATCAACTGGGGAGGAAGATCAAGAAGAAACCGTAGTAAGTGATAGCTCTGCAACAAGCGACAGTAGTACAACAAGTGAAGATGACGACATTCTGAAAAAGAAAAAACTGATGGATGCTCGCATGGCAAAGATGGACGAAGAAATGGCCAAACTTAAAACTCAACTTAAAATTTCCTAAAATCCAATAAATTATGGCAGACTTAGCAACAAAATTATCTAAGCTCAAAGTAACCCTTCAAAAATGGTACAAAGAGTTAGAAGAATATAAAGCATGGGCTTTGGCCAATGACGGAGTCATTGATGCCAGCGAACAGGCAGAAATTGATCGCCGTACCGAGGACATTACCATCATCTCTATGCGTATCGCCGAAATCGAACGCAAGAAAGGTATTGCTAAAGATGTGAAAGGCCCAGACCATCTCATTTCGGAGGTCGACAGCATCAAAAAAGATCTAGACGAAATCAAAGCACTTTTGGAAAATAATTAAAACCCTAAAACTTGAAGATGAAAAA
>CAZOLU010000146.1:0-8919 GCA_964580485.1 uncultured Saprospiraceae bacterium
GATTCGGCGCATCAGCAGAAAGGATCAATTAGCTCCCATTGTTCTACTCATGTGCTAAGCCGCCTATAAATCGTGATTACCAAAGAACTTAACAGTTTTTATCTTTTTCCCCAAATTACCTCTTAGCGATTTGGATTTTTTTTCCATTCAGTGAAAGTTTCAATCCGCACTCTATAGCAAATGCTCGGTCGTTTCCCCGTCTGACCACACTTGTTTCTGGAACATGAAAACGCTTTAGCACTTTGGAAACCGTCTGGGAGAAGCCACCCTAGAATGAATTGCTTGTAGAAGCAGGATTTATAGTTAAAAATGGTTCAATCGTAGAGTGAGTCTTACATCTCATAAAGCCGTCTGCTATAAGCAGTTGTGGTTGTTGTGGTTAAGCAGGGTAACGACCGGACTCCATTAAGAGCATAAGAAAATACAAATTTGAATGTTTCAAATAGTAGCGAGTTTAATTTAGCTAAGGCTTTTAGTTCGGTATTTAAATACACAGCACGAAGATGACTAAGATATGCAATTGCAATTACTTTACCATCATCATCATTACATTACTTTAATATTAAGCATAAACTTTCATTTGCTATATCCAGCAATAAGAAATCCATTGAATCTTTATTATGCTTGTTAAAGTATTGGAACTCCAAAAAACATTGAAGTCGTTGGTATCAACTTGAATAGACCGGGATGACAACAAAAGCGATTATTTGGAAGGTATATAATGAATCCTATGCTCTTAAACTTAGTGGGAAAGTGGGATAGTCAAGTGCCGTACCAGTATCATCCTTTGTTGTATCATTTATTGGATGTGGGTCATGTGGCTCGAATGCTGTGGGAATCCAGTGTGGGAGAAGCTCAGAAGTACAGCTTTTGTACTATATTTCAGTTGGATTCCAAATCCAGTAAAAATTGGGCCTGCTTTTTGGCTGCTATTCATGATCTGGGTAAAGCTTCCCCGTCGTTTCAAATAAAGAATAGTGTACAAAAAGAAAAGTTAGATGCAAATGGCTATGATTTCTGTGCCGATGCCAAACATGGCCCTGCTCATGGCGTGATTACGGCTTATGAGTTGAGAAATTATCCAGAAATCAGGAATCTTCACGACGATTGCTATGAAGCTTATGATGCTTTGGGTCGGATTGTTGGGGGGCATCATGGAATTTTACCCGCATTAAAGGAATTTGAAACATGTGACTTTATTTCTTTGGGCAAAAACAAAATTTGGTCTCAAAGCAGGATAGAGATCTTGGAGTATGTTGCAGCCTACTTTCAAGTAGAATTAGCGGATCCGCCCAAAATAGACCTGGAAAATAGTGCAGAAGTGATTGCTTTGATGGGTGGAATAACCACAATTAGCGATTGGATCGGCTCTATTTCGGATTCATTCCCTTTCGCTTATGAAATAACCGACCTAGATGCTTATATTCAACTTAGCCGGAAAAGATCAGAAACCGTTTTGTCTAAGACCGGTTGGAATCATACTCCTGTTCTATTAGAGTCGCAAACGTTTCAACAAATCTTTGGATTTACCCCCAGACCCCTGCAAATATTGATAGAATCTTATGCTCAAACTATATCTGAACCAGTGTTTATGATCATGGAAGTCCCTATGGGAGAGGGAAAGACGGAGGCCGCTCTAACGCTAATGGACTATATCCAAGTGCGACTAAAAGGACAGGGCTGCTATTTCGGATTGCCCACCATGGCGACCAGCAACCAAATGTTTGGACGAGTTACGCAATATTTGCGAAAACGATACCGTAAAAACACAGTAAATGTAAATCTACTGCATGGCCGGTCAAAATATAATCCAGATTTACAAGAAATTAAACTCAAAGGCATATATGAGGGAAATACCAATTCAAAAGATGAAGATAATCCCTTGCAAGCTTTAGATTGGTTTTCACAAAGAAAACGAGGGTTATTGTCTTCTTATGGAGTTGGAACAATTGATCAAGTTTTAATGGCAGGTCTAAATACACGCCATTTCTTTGTTCGGCTCTATGCCTTGGCAAATAAAACCATCATCTTAGATGAAGTGCATGCCTACGACGCTTATATGTTGTCACTATTATCACAAGTATTGCAATGGTTACGAACCTTTCATACTTCGGTGATTGTTCTCTCAGCAACTCTTCCAAACAAGATCCGGCAAAAGTTAGTGAATGCTTATGCAGGTGCAGAAATGGATATGCCTGAAGCACAATATCCCAGTATTACTGCAATCAGCAAGGGAATGGTAACAAGAGAAACAATATCTAATTCTAAGCATCAGCAGGTTCAATTGGATTGGATTCCTTCTAATTATATAGTAGCAAAGATTGCAATATTATTGAAGGAAGGTGGATGTTGTGCGATCATTTGTAATACGGTAGCCAGTTCGCAATATTGGTATCAACAACTATTGCAAAGTGATGTGGGGCAAGATGAAGAATTAGAGTTATTTCTTTTCCACGCACGTTTTCCTTACGAAGATAGACAAAATATAGAAAACGAAATACTTAAACGGTTCGGTAAGGAAGGGGACCGCCCAGCTAAAGCAATTGTAGTTGCGACCCAAGTCATTGAGCAGAGTTTAGATATAGATTTCGACCTTATGATTTCAGAATTGGCCCCTGTGGATTTACTGTTGCAACGATTGGGCCGACTCCATCGTCATGAGGGTAATCATCGTCCAGAAAAGCTATCCAATCCCATTCTACATATCATTTTAGATAAAGAATCCACGGAGGCTTTACCAGAACTGAACGGTTCCAAATATGTATATGAGCCCTATATTTTATATCGAAGCTACTTAACTTTAAGGCATCTGGATACAATTTTTATTCCTGATAATATGGAAAACTTAATTGAACAAGTTTATGATGATGAACAGGAGCTTTCGCTACCAGAAGGCCATAAAGAGTATTGGAAAACAGCATTAGAAGACTCCAAGCGGGACTTGCATAAACACTTACAAGAGTATGAACATAAAGCACAATTGGTAAAAATAAACTCTCCAGAACGCTTGGAAAGTTGCTTAAACCAATTTAATTTAAACCTACAGGAAGATAAGCCCGACGTTCATGAGCAGTTTCAGGCAGTAACGCGGTTAGGTCCATCCACAATATCGCTAATCGTTTTGCATGAAAATAAACCAGAAACCATAGATTTGGAGCAACCAGAATTAAACTCTAAAACTGTGGAAAAGCTATTGAAAAAGGAAATAACTGTATCGAATCCTAAAGTTGTAAACTATTTTAAGAAACAAAAGGTGCCGAAAAGCTGGCAAAAACATCCCTCTTTACGCTATAGTCGTCCTGCCATATTTGACTCTACAGGTCGTTTGGATTTGGGTACCATTAGTCTACAAATAAGTAAAGAAATGGGCCTGCTTTATTGGCACAACAAGGAGTTATAGATTATGCAAAAAACCTTCAATCTATTGGAGAAACCTTTTCTTCGTTGTACTAGATCAGAACACAGTCAAGAACTGTTGAACCTAAAACAAATTTTCTTGGAATCCCATTTAATACTAGATATAGATCCCGATTCACCTTTGGAACGAGCTGCCCTATATCGATTCTTACTTACGTTTCTCTATCGCATTTTTGGCATTCCTCAGGGTACGAAAGCTTGGCAGGAACTATGGGAGCAGAAACAATTCAATGCAGATCAACTGAATCAATATTTTGATCAAGTCCATAATCGTTTCGACCTTTATAGTAAAGAATTCCCTTTTATGCAGGTAACTGGATACTTAACCGAGTTTCAGACAAATACAAATTCGCTTTATTTAGAAAAGGCATCTGCAAGCAATAAAACTTTATTCGATCATTCCTACGATGCTGCTCCGGGTAAACTCTCCGATGCAGAGTTAGCCGTATCTCTAATCACGAATCAATGTTTCAGTCTTGGTGGTGGAAAATCGCAAACTATTAATAGAACCGCAGGTAACGGAGCTAAAGGTTTAGTGGTGTTTATTAAGGGATCTAACTTATTTGAAACTCTACTATTAAATTACTGCAAAGCCTTCACGGAAGTCAAGGTCGGAACACCAGCATGGGAACGAGATGATTTTTCTGAACCCCTTCATGAACAGGCTAAACTCCCCGATGGGATTTGTGATTATCTCACTTGGCAAGTTCGTGCAATCCAGCAAAACCCGGAAAATCCCGAGAATCCTTGGGCTCCTTTTGCGCATGCTCAAGGGAGGGTGATAGACGATACCGCCTTTCAGAGCTATGAAACCCTGATGACACAAAAACAAGGGGAGAAAGGGTGGTATTGTGCTAAAATAGATCCAGAGCGAGTGGTGTGGCGGGATTTAGAGATCCACCTCCAATATTTTTCTAAAGAAGATACCAAACGGGAGACCAAACCCCCTGCAAATATCCAATTCTATCATGAATTACTAAGTGATCGCAAAATAAAGAAGCAATTAAACTATACAGAAGCTAAAAATAATACGATTCAATTAGAACTAATTGGGATGTCAAACGATCGAGCGAAAGTAAACTTATGGCGTCGGGAAACATATCTGATCCCTATCAATATGGTAGAAAATAAGGAAACCACCGCTATTTTAAGAAGGCTTACCAATCGTTTGGAAGAGGCACACCAAATACTAACAAGTAAAATTAAATACTTGGCAAAACAGATTCAGAATAGTGGTTCCGAAAAGGATAGAAAAAAATTTGCCGATGACTTCTTAAAACATACAGAAGTATCATCTCAATTCTGGGCGCAATTAGAAAATCCATTTCGGCAGTTCCTTGTGGATTTTGCATCCAGTGAAGAAATCAGCATCGCTCAATGGATGGTTACTCAAGTGAAACCGGTGCTACATTCCACTTTTCAATTCGGGATTAGCAAAATACGTTTTGATCCACGATTTCTAAAAATATGTACAGAGGCAGAGAAGTTTTTTAATTTAGCAGTCTATAAGTTTATGGAGGAATATCAAAAGGAGATAGATAATGTCCAACAACAATCCGCATGAAAAGGTAGAAAGAGATTTTATTCGCTTTTTATATAGTCTTGCGCCTCAGGATGCAAATAAGCCCCCAGACCGGGGAGCCCTTGCCTTGCTGCGAAAGGGCTTGGGCAAACCGCTGGGAACCGTAATTGAAATGCACCCAATTGTTTATTCCCACTTAGATGATTCTATATCTAACTGGGATGAGTGGCGTTTCTTTCTGGTAGCCAGTTTATTTGCTTTGCATTACAAAAACTATATAAAGTTAGATAAAGAAACAACTGATTCTCGTTCCCTTGGTTTCAGTTTTCGATCTTTACTGAGCCCTGACCGAGGTGATCAAGATAAAAGTTTAGAAAAACGCTTTACTCGGCTTTTACAAAGTCATAGGGAGGATATAGATTATCATTTACGTCAATCTATCCAACTTTTAAAGTCCCATGAGATTCCTGTAGATTATCTACAATTATTAAAGGACTTAAAGTATTGGGATCATGAACGACGTGTTGTACAGTCACGCTGGGCAAAAGACCTCTGGACCAGCAGCTTGAAAGATAAACCAGAGACCAAATTACAAGGAGAAACACATGAAACTTGAATTACATCTTATTCAAAACTTCGCCCCTAATAACCTGAACCGAGATGATGCCAACGCTCCCAAAGATACCGAGTTTGGCGGTTATCGAAGAGCCCGGATCTCTAGTCAGGCATTCAAGCGGTCGATGAGATTGCTTTTTAAGGAACTAGCCGATCAAAATCAAAAACCTGGGCTGATGGCAATTCGTAGTCGCAAATTTGTATCTAAGTTTGTGGAACAGCTAGTTGCACAAGGAAAAGATCCAAAGATGGCTTTTACAGTTGCAATAAGCGTTTTAGGTGGGTTAGGATTTACAGTTAAACTGGATGAAAAAAAGGAAGACAATGAATCTGAAGAAGATCATCTAAAAAAATTGATTTTATCTGCCCAATTGGAATATTTAATCTTTTTGGGAGAAAGCGAAATCGATAAAATTGTATCCATAACCTTAGAACACTGGGATGAATTAGCAAAAGAAGCAGATAAATTCAAAAATAAAAAAGAACTCACTGCAAAAGAACTAAAAGCACTCCAGAAAAAATCCTTTGATAAGAAAATACAAAAGCAATTAAAAGAAGCAATTGATGGTGGAAGAGCAATCGATCTCGCCCTATTTGGACGCATGGTAGCGGATGTGCCCGATTTTAACCGGGACGCTGCGAGTCAGGTGGCTCACGCAATCTCCACCAATCGGGTGTCTATGGAAATGGATTTTTACACCGCAATCGACGATCTGCAAACTGATTCAGATACTGGGGCAGGAATGATGGGGACAGTAGAGTTTAATTCCTCTTGTTTTTATCGTTACCTCAATATTGATATAGACCAATTGCTAACAAACTTAGGTCAAGATACAGAATTAGCAAAGTTAGCTGTAGAATGGGTATTGCAAGCCGCCATTGAAGCAATTCCTTCTGGAAAGCAAAACAGTATGGCCGCTCACAATCCCCCAAGCTTCGTAATGTCCGTGGTACGCTCCGCTGGAACTTCGATTTCACTCGCCAACGCCTTTTGCAAACCAGTGCGGCCGAGCGAAAGCAACTCCTTATCAGAACGGTCAATTTTGGCTCTCGCAGACTATTGGATGAAAATCGATAAGGTCTATGGTAGTGATGGAATCGTTGGCTCCGGCTTTTTTCAAATTGAAGATAGTAACCCAAAATCGCTTGAAGAGTGCTCTCAGCCAGTACTCGACCTGAAAACTAAAAAGGACCTCATCACCAAAACCGTGGAGTGGATCGGCTTATGAGCGATGTGTTATTAATGCGACTTGCAGGCCCCATGCAGTCTTGGGGCGTTCAGAGTCGTTTTAGCTTTCGAGATACCCTAAAAGAACCCACCAAAAGTGGCGTGATCGGATTGCTGTGTTCTGCTTTAGGAAGGCCACGAGATCAACCAGTTGGCGATCTCTCCACCTTAAAAATGGCCGTGCGAGTAGAACAAGAAGGCAAATTGATGCGAGACTTTCATACCACTCAAGAGGTTTATAGGGCAAGTGGAAGCGGAAAAGAAAACGAAATTTCCCACCGCTATTTTCTTGCTGATGCGATCTTTCTCGTCGCCTTAGAAGGGGATCCAATACTATTGAAGTCTTGCCAAGAAGCACTTCAAAAACCAAAATGGAGCCTTTACTTCGGTCGTAAATCCTTTGTTCCCTCTGTCCCCCTGTGGCTAAGCGATGGCCTGCATCACGATTCTAACTGCGAATCCGTGTTGCACTCCTACCCTATCCCTTGGGATTTGCTTTCATCTTCGGAGAACCGTTTCCGGTTGATGATCGAAGACCCCAAGGGCACCTTAGAACAAAAAGATATACCTATTTCCTTTGCCAATCGAACCTTTGCCAATCGTCGTATCCGTATCGAATGGATCGCCCACTCTGAAACGAAGGAGGAATCTCATGTATCTTAGCCAATTGACTCTCAATCAGCGATCACCACAGTTGCGAAAAGAGCTTAATGACTATTATGAGCTCCATCGCACCCTCATGCGGGCCTTCCCGAATCACGATCAAGGTGGGTGCGGGCATGTCCTGTTTCGGATTGACCTTGACACAGCTTCTAACCTACCGATGCTTCTGGTCCAATCCGATAAACGGCCCAATTGGGATCAACCTCCCTTTGTTCATCAATATGTACTTCAAAATCCGCAGTGCAAGGAGGTTGAACCACACTTTCAATCTGAAATGGTCCTTCGCTTCCGTTTGAGAGCAAATCCTACCCGCAAAGATCCCAAAACCGGGAAACGCTATGCCCATCTCACCACCGAGAAACAGTTGGAGTGGCTACAACGCAAGCTTTCCCAGTGCGGAGCTAGCCTTTACGATCACATCAATATTCCTGAAGGTTGGCGGCAATCCAAGGGTTCGAGCGTGAAACACTATGCCGTTCGTTTTGAGGGAACCTTAAGAATCATTCATCCATCCAAGTTCAAGGAAACTTGGGAACAGGGAATCGGACCCGCGAAAGCCTTTGGCTTTGGGTTGCTCTCCATCGCCAAGGCATAGCTGTATGGTGAATTATCACACCTTACCCAAATACACCAATCGATGGGCCTATTCCCCACGTGTGTGGGGGTGAACCGAATACGGACCGTTTATAAAAACATGGCCGATCAATATAACATTGAATGGCATGGAAGGAACTATGACCCCAAACATTGGAATCATGGTGATCCAGTCAACCGTGCTTTATCCGTCGCCAACGCTGCTCTCTACGGTATTTGTCATGCGGCCATTTTATCTGCTGGTTTCTCACCCGCCATGGGATTTATACATAGTGGCAAAATGCTCAGCTTTGTTTATGACATAGCTGATCTATATAAAACCGAAATTACCATTCCGATTGCTTTCGAAATCGGTGCTCAAAACCCACCCAAGCTTGAGAGATTCGTCAGACTGGCTTGTCGAGACAAGTTTCATGATATGAAAATCATGAAACGTATCATCCCAAACATTATGGAGGTACTAGGTGTTGATTCTGATTTTGGAGAAAGCTCCGAAGACCTTGAAGGGAAAATTATCACGCTGGCTGATCGAACCACACCCGGGGATCTTTCTGGGTCATCTTAATGCCAGAGTTCGAGAAGAAGTGTGGAAAATGGTTGAAGAGAAGATTAATGATGGTGGGGCCATGATGTTCTGGCATTCGAATAATCATCAAGGTTTTATGGCTAAAAGTATCGGCAAGTGCAAGCGACGAATTGTAGACTACGAAGGCTTGCTTTTAATACAAAAAGACCACCCTAAATCAAAAAAGTAATTTTTTTGATTCATTCGACTTTTCAACCTTCCCAAATTGAATTACTATAGTTTGAGGAAGCGCTATGATACGTTTCCTATATGATACCGTTCTTTTTTACTACCGAGTATAGTATCATAGTATTC
>CAZOLU010000147.1:0-3124 GCA_964580485.1 uncultured Saprospiraceae bacterium
TTTTTTAGGTATCATGGGTGGTTTTATCACCTGTTATTTTGGAGATTTAATTCCTCTGACAGATTTTATGACAGGAATTCGCTCTTTCTTTGTACCTTATAATGTTTTTATGATGATGGTCAAAGCAGTGGTATTTGCTTTTTTACTTACATCTATCTCTTGCTATCAAGGCTTTTATGTACAAGGTGGAAGTATTGAATTAGGGAAAGCTAGTACGGCTGCAGTGGTGCTGAGTAGTATTATGATCCTTTTGGCAGATTATGTCATTGCCTTGTTATTGACTTAATAACAGCTTTACGCATGATTGAAATTAAAAATATAAAAAAGAGTTTTGGAGATCAGGAAGTACTCAAGGGTATTTCTACAGTTTTTGAACAAGGTAAGACCAATTTGATTATTGGGAAAAGTGGGGCTGGAAAAACAGTAATGCTGAAAATCTTAGTGGGCTTATTGCAACCTACTAGTGGAGATGTAATGTATGGAAATGTAAACTTTACCAAGCTCTCTACCAAAGAACGCAAGGCTATTCGTACCGAAATGGGAATGCTTTTTCAAGGCTCCGCCCTGTTCGACTCTATGACGGTGGAAGAAAACGTACGCTTCCCCTTAGATATGTTTACCAATTATACTAGAAAAGAAAAAAGAAAACGGGTAGATGAGGTGTTGGATCGGGTGGAATTGACTGGATCTAACGATAAATATCCTTCTGAAATTAGTGGAGGGATGCAAAAACGGGTAGGTATTGCTCGGGCCATCATTCTAGAACCCAAATATCTTTTTTGTGATGAACCCAATTCTGGGCTGGATCCTACCACCTCCATGCGTATAGATGAGTTGATTCATGGAATTACCGTAGAAAATCAAATGACCACGGTTATCAACACCCATGATATGAACTCTGTAATGGAAATTGGAGATAACATCAACCTACTGTATTTCGGAGAACTGGCCTGGAAAGGCAACTGTGGCGAGGTGATGAGTAGCGATAATGAATTGCTACAGGATTTTATTTTTGCTTCTCCTTTTTTGCAGCGTTTGCGCAAAGCCGCCATCGAAGGCGATGGCAAAATCTAAGTGAAAAGATTCCTCTCAAGTTGAATATAGCACATTTCAACTAGTTTCAAAGGCATTTCATCTGGTTTTTAAGATTTAGATTACACTAATCCTTATCTTTGGGCATCAATTCAGCCTAGTTAATCTGAAATCCTTCACAAATTTTATAAATCACTATTATGAGAAAACTAACAATAGGTCTTTGTTTAGGTCTATGGCTGTTTACGGCCTGTGAAAACGCTAACCCAACTCCACCGAAAGAAACAGATCAAAAAGAGTTGAAAGCAACCAATGAGACCCAAGATCAAGAAAAGAAAGCAAGCCAAGAAGAAAACTACCCCAGTACCTTTACCGATAGCCGAGATGGCAAAGAGTATCAAGTAGTCAAAATTGGAGAACAAGTTTGGATGGCTGAAAATTTAGCCTATAAGCCCGAATCAGGGAACTTTTGGGCTTATGAAAACAAAGCGTCTAATGTAGAACAGTATGGTTATCTATATGATTTTGAAACTGCAAAACAAGTAGTCCCCGAGGGCTGGCGTCTACCAAGCAAGGATGACCTAGAAGCCCTTGTAGCTCATTATGGAGCAGATAGTAAAACCGCCTTTGAAAAAATGAGTGCAGATGCCAATGGTTTGAAAATGGAGTATAGTGGCTGGTGGTATCAAGAGAGTAACCAATTTTCAAGAATGGGAGATGAAGTAGGCTTTTGGTCATCTACCCCCAATACAGAAGATGAAGCTTGGGTTTGTGTGGTAGATGCTGCATTTAAACATCTTGATATTGACGACCGAGCTAAAAATGGCGTAGGAGCCACTGTTCGTTTAATCAAAGAATAACTTCGGCAATCCTAAACAAAAATACAAGTCATTTCTTTAGGATTAGACGCTAGACTATTAGACCCAAAAACTAGATGATATACGTCTTGTCTTTGGGTCTTTCAGTCTAAAAGCGTAGCGGTCTAGTAGTTTCTGATATTCATGTGATTAAGAGTTGTTTAGCTATGCTGTCACCACTTTGATAATTTTAAGGGATGACGCAGATTTACTTTTACTACACCAAAAAATCAAGCGTTTAGAAGATCCATAATCTTGGCGGTAGACATCACCCCTCGATCAAATTCATAACGCTCTCCATTCTTGAGTTGAATGCTAAAGCGTTGAAAAATCAAATATTTTCGGTAGGATTGTACCGCATCAATTTCTGAACGTTGAATTTTTAGCAGCCCATCTGCTAGTGTCACACCACTGCTGACAACTTCATGCTTAATTTCATAATACACATGCTTATTCGTAATCACCAAATTACCATTATAGCGAGCCCCTTGATGCAGCAAGTTGAGGTTCCACTGACCTTTTTGAATTTCATCAGCCTCTAATTCCATAAAAATTAAGGGTTGTATTTGCTAATACGCTGTGTACGAATGATATTTCTATTTTGATCCAATAAGCGAATCATATACATACCTCTTGGCAATCCACTTACATTGTATTTGTCACCTTCATGGTGTACTGCAAAGCTCTTGATTTTACGACCCACAACATTGTAGATCTCCAAAAACTTAACCTCTGCTTGTTGATCCCGAATCATAATGTGCTCAATAGCAGGATTCGGATAAACCGAAGGCTTTTCAACATTAGAAGTACTGCTATTATTGTTAAAAAGTGAAGAACTTTGTGCAGAAGCACTAAACATCACCGTTTGCGCATCAGAAGGCTGTGCAGGGTTGTAGAGCTTTACCTCTACTGTACCAATTCCATTGATGCCATTCGGGCGGAAAGACACTCGAAAATCGGATAATCGCTCACCTGGAGCTAGGGTAAAGCTTTTCTTCTTGACTAAGGTAGAGTAGCAGCGTTTATCACAAACCACTACCTCCCAGCCATCTGGAACGTTGGCGCGCAGCTGCTCCCAATAAATGGTTATTGGGCTATTCCCTTCATTTTCTAAAATGACAGCGGGCGCAATTTCATGATGGCTACGCCCCTGAAGGGTCGTATAATTGTCCGATACTGACAACTGCTGCGCCTGAAGCATATAGGTGAAAGAAATAAAAATTAAAGAAAGTACA
>CAZOLU010000147.1:3134-8890 GCA_964580485.1 uncultured Saprospiraceae bacterium
CATGGGCAATAGCATTTATTATAGTGTGAAAATGATATAATATTGAGGATGTTTATGTATTGGGGTACGAACTTCTATACCAAAAAGTTGCCAAAAAACATCAGACTGGCACAAAATGACAAAATCTATCTTTAAGATACAATATTTTCAAGAACTTTTTGATTCAAAGGCATCAATTTTAACCATTTCCTCACATTCTATCTTGTTAATGAATAAGAAACTTAGGTTAAACTCATAAATTGAATAGCCACTTGTAGAAATTCCAATGAAAATCCTATTTTTGCAAATAAATAAAATATTTACAGATAGTTAATTTAATAATATGCGATATATTTTACTCTGCTCTCTTTTTTGCCTGATGAGTACCATGCAAGCCCAAAACTTTGTAAGTACAAGTCCTTCCAACAAACATATTTTGCTAGAAAGTTTCACGGGCATCAACTCCTACTATGCTGCAGGGGGACAGGCCATCGCCCAGCAAATCTACCAAAATAAGATGGGAGAGCTCGTTTGGATCAACTGGCATGCAGGTGTTTTTGCCGAGCCAGCAACAGGGCAGGTGGATTATCGCAGCAGCCAAGCTGCTGCCACTGCTCAACTCTCGGGCTTTAGTAGCTATCCCGCCGCTATGCTCAATCGCCGAAATTTTCCCAATTGGGCACAAAACTCAGGAAGCTTGGCATTAAACCCTAGCTATTGGCAGGCTGCGGTAGATAGCCTCAGTAATGAAACAGCTCCAGTAAATGTAGCGGCTAGGGCCAGCCTTGATATCAGCACTGGGCAACTACAAGTAGTGGTTGAAAGCTACTACACCAGCAATGCCCCAACTGCCTCTAATCGCTTGTATGTGGCGCTATTACAGGATAGCCTCTGGGGTGAACAAGAAGGTGCTGCCCAATTGCATCCTGCCAATTACAATAGCAACAATAACAGCTACTTACACCGTTTTGTAATGCATGATTTTGTAAGTCCTGCTCAAGGTCTTGAAATCAGCAACACTACGGCTACTAGCTTTCAGGCAGATACCTTTTATTATAACCTTCCTAATGATTTTAATGGCGTAGATCTTTATGAACCACAGCTCAAATTGGCAGTTTGGGTAGCCGAGGATTCTAGCAATGTGCTAAATGCTACTTATGCAAGCATGACGATTACAGGTCCCAACCCCTTAGCAACAGATATTGTGGCAAGCAATTGGGAAACTGATTTTGATCTAATTTGTGGAACAGAAGCTGACTTCTCCTTGAGTGTCAAAAATTTGGGGACAGACCCGATTAGTTCTCTGAGAATTACTTATGATGTTAATAGTGGTGCAGCTACTGGATCTTATACTGCCAATTTTAGCCCTGCAATCCCAACAGGCCATGTAGACCAGTTGACAATTCCAACAATTACAGATCTCAATCAGTTGAGTAATAATGTCAATTTTTCTATTACAGAAATTAATGCCCTACCTAACCCCAACACCAACACTACTACGGAAATTATCAATCAAGCCCCCCTTTACCAGTCGAATGGTACCGATGGGGAATTTAAAATTAGATTTGATAACTATCCTGAAGATGTGAGTTGGGAGCTTCGTGATGAAACACAAGGAATTGTAGTGTTGGCAGGTAGTAATTATGCTATTCCAGATGATACTTTAGTTCAACCCTTTGTGGCAGAGGATGGCCATTGTTATACTCTAAAAGTGGTGGATGCTTTTGGTGATGGAATCTGCTGTGCTTATGGACAGGGATTCTACACCTTATCTATCCATGATTTAGAGATTGTTAATGGCTCAAATTTCGGAGCAGAAGATGGGGCTAAATTTCGCTGGCAACAAGGAATTACGAGTACAAATGCTTTAGAAAACAAGACTTTGGTAATCCAGCTTTTTCCCAATCCAGCACAAGATCAAGTCAATTTAGCCTTGGAAACTAAATTATTGCAGTCTATAAGCTTAGAAGCTTTCAATGCTTTGGGGCAGTGTATTTGGCAAGAGGAAATACAGCCTCTATCGAAACAACATTTTCATCAACTACACACTGAAGATTGGGAGGCAGGAGTATATTGGATTAAAATTCAGCAAGGAAACCAACAACAAACAAGCTCTGTAATTATTGCAAGACCCTAGATATCCCAAACAATTTCTGTAGAAGGTAACCAATGATGAAGTCGTTGTTGCCATTGATGTTGTGTTCTAGGTCGAATAGTAGTCCCAAAAAGGGACAGTCGCCGGAGTTTGCAGAGTTGTTGTAATTCTTCAGGAAGCTGGCGTAGGGGTGTATCATTTAGATTTAAATCTTCTAAATGCTGCAAGCTAAAGACCCCTTTAGGAATCTGCTTTAAATTAGGAAGCCCTATAAGCTGCAAAGATTTGAGTTGTTGTAGCTGTCCCAAATTTTGAGGTAGATTGGTGAGTGGTGCTTCTCGAATGGCCAAAAACTCAAGGGCAGAGAGCTCTGCTATTGATTCGGGAATCTCTTGCAATCGATTACCTTGCAAGATGAGTCGTTTTAAGGAGCTACAGGCAAAAATCATTTCAGGGAAATCATAACCACCATCAAATTGAATAAATAGACTCTCTAAATGGTTGAGATACACAAAGTTTTTGGGTAGTTTTAGCTGATTGTGGAAGGTAAGCGACAACTCTGTCAAGTATTCAAGCCGATCTATGCGTTCAGAAAGCCGTATGAGGTAGTTGTCTTCTAAATAAAACTGTTGGAGTTGGAGGAAGCCCCAAATTTCCTCAGGCAAGGCAGTTAGATTATTATACGCAATATTGAGATATTCAATTTGGTGGAAATGCAATAAAACCTCAGGAAAATCAAAGAAATGATTGCGGGAAATATCTACCTTTTTTGTAATAGGCGCAAGTGCTGCCAAACAAGAAGGTAATTCCTCTAGTCCAAAACCAAGTAAGATCAGCCCCTCTGCCTTCACCTTTCGTATCAATTTGGGAATGTTAAATGGCTCTCGGTACTGTCGCTCATAAAAAGCTACACAATCTTGTAGTTGACGATAACGCCTGTTTACATCAAGACCAATGGCTTTAGCCATACTCAAGGCGAGCTTCAGGTTGGCTTCATCGCCAGCATAAAGTAAGGATTCTATTTTTTCTAAATCATCCATGGTGTTTTGAACGAGATTTTGAGAACAGATATTCCCGAATGCCAAAATAGCTAATGCCTATTATAAAAACTATGGCAACAAATGGATAAAGCAATGGGATAAGTATCCAACGCCAAAGAGGAGAACTTTGTTTAGGAAGTATACTAGGAAGGATAAGTTTAGTTATAAGGTACCAAGTTCCTACAGGCCAAAAAAACAGAAACAATAGGAGGTTGACCAAAATATAGCGTTTTTGATAAGGGTGAGCCATCGGCTCGAAAGCACTATTGGGTAAAGCAAAGCTAAGTTTTAGGTATTGTAATATGCTAGGTTTAAAGATTTTGATCTCCTGAAGTCGTTGGACTTCTTTACTTTCCAGAGGAATGCGTTTTAATAAGCGAGCCGAAACAACCAATTTGCGAAGGCGACTGTTTTTGAAAAGCTTTGGAGAGAGCGGAAAATGCTGTGCAGGTAGCAAAAGGGTAAGTTCCTCAAGTCGGGGCATGGCACGCAAGTTTTCAGGAACAAAATGTAGGAGATCCGGGAGCTGTTGTTTTTTGAATGCGGCATAGCTCTGACGGCTTTTGCAGAGTGCCTCGGGGTCGCAGTTGATGTGTAGCTTTTTTAAATGTGGGACTAATTGAATTTGAGTCGGTAGCAAGCTCAGTAAAGGGCTTTCGATTTCCAAGACTTCCAAACTATCTAGTGCTTTAATATCTTCTGAGATAGAAAAGTAAAAAGAGTCGGCTTGGCAGGCATGGGGATCATGTATGATGTTCAAGCTTTCGAGCTGATGTAGGTGACGGAAGCTTTTGGGAAACTGTTTGAAAAAGACATTGTGGAGTCGAAGCGATTTTAGTTGGCTGAGGAGGCCGAGCTCATCGGGGAGGGTGGCGGCTGTGCCGCCTCGAATCTGCAAGTGTTGTAGCTTGGGCAGCAAATCTGCCCAATCGTCAGGCAAGTCGTCAAGATCATCTACATAAGCAAAGACTATATCTAGCGGGAGTTGCTCATCTTCAGCTTCCTTGACACTACCCACCTCCAAGACCAGGTGTTCAAGTTGTGATAAGTTGAGGAGTAACTCCCCTATACTTTGATTACTCCTCCACCTGAAAACATGAGCGAGTGCATAACTCCTGTCATAAAAAGCTTGTAAATCATATTCTTGTGATGCTGCTAAGAGCTGCCCCAACTCAATATTCTCCTCTTCTCCTGAAAGTAGAAGTGCTTCGATTTTCTGGATAGTTTCAGGTTGAATAGCTTCTTTCATATTCATAAAAATAAGAAAAAGGTCAAAGACCTTGCGCATCTTTGACCCTGAATATTTCTTGTGGTATCTGTATTAGTGATTTAGAATCACAGGCATGACCAGCATCAAGAGGTCTTCTCCTGGATTTTGCTCTTCCATTTTTAAGATACCAGCACGATTGGGACTTTCCAATAAAAACTGTACGTTTTCGCCACCAATAACCCCCAACATTTCAATTAAAAACTTAGCATTAAAGCCGATCTCTAAATCTTCACCTTCAAAGTAGCAAGGCATTTGTTCCCGGGCCTTGTTAGAAAAGTCGAGGTCTTCCGCTTCAATTGTCAGCCCTTTTTCTGCGATGTGCAACTTTACCTGATTGGTCGTTTTATTGGCATAGTTGGCAATACGCTTCAGAGAGTTGAGTAGGTCTTGACGCACCACAGACATTCGCTGGGTGTTGTTCTTAGGAATAACGGAATTGTAATCTGGATATCGAGAGTCAATAAGTCGACAAACCAATTGCTGATTATCAAAATAGAAAAATGCATTAGATTTGCTGAATGAAAGTTTCACAGCCCCTGCGCTGTCTGCCAAGGCATTTTTGAGTAGGTTGAGTGCCTTTTTGGGAAGGATCAGAGAAGTGTTGAGTTCGGGAGTAATTTCCGTAAAGGTATATTTTACAAGCTTGTGCGCATCTGTCGCTACAAAAGTTATCCCATCCTCACTTAATTCTAGAAATACCCCTGTCATAGCAGGTCGTAAATCATCACCACTTGTAGCAAAAAGTGTTTTGTTAATTCCCTCCAACAGCAGTACTGCTGGCATTTCTACTTGATCCACCTCATCGGGTTGGGGAATTTTAGGAAAGTCATTGCCATCCTCCCCAGCTAATTCGTAATGACCAAAGGCCGAAGTAATGCTAATGGCAAAGGTTTCTAGATTCACCTCAAATGTAATAGGTTGGGTAGGCAATTGCTTTAAGGTATCTACCAAAATTTTGGCAGGAATGGCTACACTCCCCTCTGCTTCTGCATTCACCTCCAATTCCGCAGTAACAAAAGTTTCAAGATCCGTAGCAACAATCGTTAGTTTATTATCTTCCACCTGAAAAAGGAAGTCTTCTAAAATTGGAAGAACGGGATTGGAGTTGATAGCTCCACTTACAATCTGCAACTGCTCTTTCAATTCGGCAGAAGATATAGAAAATCGCATAGTTTGAAGGTTTATACAAGTTTTAGAATGAAATTAAGCCTGTTTAGCAAGCTATTCCCAGCAAAAATACTACTTCTGAAAGAAAGATGCAATATTAAGTCTCGCTAAGTCGAGCTAAATTGTTGGAAACTGTAAAATTTGTTATAAAACCGTACATATTTTCGAAGCCTGTGCCAAAGGAGTCCTTGGGACCTTTGGCATA
>CAZOLU010000148.1:0-8860 GCA_964580485.1 uncultured Saprospiraceae bacterium
GACTCCTTTGGAGCATCCCCAGGGAAAGACTTCTAAAAAGTCAAGAATTACGCTAGACACATACTTTTTTGCAAAAAAATAAGGCTGAGCGAATCGAAAATTGCCAGAAGCTTAGCCCTGACCTTTCTCCGTAGGAGTCAAAAAAGGCCAGGGCCTAAGAAAACAGGCTAAATTATTATATTAACTTTCTCTTAACACAATTCTCAAAACAATTTTAGACCTTCCCCTTTTAGCTCCGAGACCTAAACGTTTAGGTTCCTGAGTTAAATTTTTGGGTTAGGAGGCTAAAATTTTCAGTTTTGAACCTAAATGGAGCTTTTAGCAAGCCCTAGCAAAGGAAGATGCTGTTGATGCTGTTACCAGAAGGATGCTAGGAATAGGTATGCTTTGTACAATATTCTACAATCTTAACTAATATCCAGTGGCTCTATTTGGGTGGCTTTTGTTATTTTAATATCTTTAATTCTACTAACACCCCATGATATCTCATTAGAGGTAGATCCAGCATGCATTATCAAACTAGCAAATTATAGCAATGGCAAAGAAATCGCCTAAAAAAAACAAAAAGAAGTCGTCGAATCAACATCATCAAAGCAATAAAAAGAAGACGACTCCCAAAACGCAGCAGAAGCTAAAAACAAAGGCACAGCCGCCAGAGTCTAAAAAGAAAAAGCTGCAAGGCCAAGAAGTCAAGCAAGCCCCCGATCTTTTTGAGAAGATCCTAGAAGCCAAAACACTATGGATGACGCTGGGGGTACTTCTATTGCTACTATTGGTTACCTTTGGAGGCTTTTTATTTGGGGAACGGCTCTTCCTCTTCAAAGATATTGGTAGTGACACCATTAATGTATTTTATCCCCAACTGTATCATATTGCCGACTATATCTCCAAAGAAGGGATGCCCCTATGGTCTTTTCATCAGGGGATGGGGCAAAATATCTACCCCCTTAGTATCAATGACCCCTTCAACTGGCTACTCTATATGATGGGGGCAGAGAATTTGGCCTATGGGATTATTTGGGTAGAATGCCTGAAGATTTTGCTGGCAGGTTTGCTGTTTTATGGCTACCTCAAAAGCATTAAGTTGGGCTATCACACTGCAATTATAGGCGCAATCCTTTACAGCTTCTCAGGTTTTATGATGGTGGGAACGGGCTGGTATGTCTTTACAACAGAGGGAGTGCATTTGGTGCTACTACTTTGGGGCTTTGAACGACTATTTCAAAAGCAATCTTGGTGGATGTTTACCCTAGCTGTCTTTTTAGTGGCCTTTTACCTTCCGGTGAATCTTTACTTGGTTGCGGTGTTTCTACTGATGTATAGCAGTGTACGAATTTATGAGGACTATGGATTGCAGGGCTCTAAGTTTTTGAAAACCTATCTGGCTATGATTGGATGGGGCGCTTTGGGGGTGCTTATGGGCATGGGGATGCTGGTCGCTATGGTCGACCAAATTGTGAATAGCCCCCGGGTGAGTGGTGAATCCTCATTCTTTGCTACATTGATGGCTAAAGGGGTTGGCCTGACCGAAAGTCGAGAGGGCTTAACCATCTTAGGGCGACTTTTTGCCAATGACTTTTTCTACAATGCAGCTTATGATCCCAATACCAATCAACTCAACTTTAAGGGCTGGTACAACTATTTAGAAGCACCTGCTATGTATTGTGGTTTATCCACCCTCTTGCTCTTGCCACAAGCATTTGTGCACTACACCCAACGTCAGCGTATTGCTGCGGCGATAGGTTTAGGTCTACTCCTACTACCTTTATTTGTCCCATTCTTTAGAAATGCACTTTGGCTCTTCTCTGGGAATTACTATCGAATGTATTCGCTTTTTGTAGCACTGGGGCTGATGTTTGTAGGATTAAGAGCTTTGGATCTGATTTATAAAAAGGGAAAGGTCAATTTATGGTTGTTGGTGGCCACTTTTATCTTTTGGATGTTTTTAATGTTTGCTCCATTCCTAAATGCCAAAGGGGTAGAGGTAGACGGTAGCCTGCGCAATATTTTAGTCATTTTGATGTTGGGATCTACGGCTGCAATAGCAGCCATGCAATGGGCAGCATATCGAAGCTCAGCCCGTATTGCCCTATTGGTCATCGTGAGTTTGGAGGCCTTGTATATGGGGGGGAGTACCTACTCTAGCGAAAGGCAGGTGATTAGCAAAAAAGAACTGCAAGAAAAGTCGGGCTACAACGACTATACCGTAGATGCTGTTGCCAAACTCCAAGCGGAAGATCCGGGTTTTTACCGTATCGAAAAAATGGCATATAAGTCTGGTCCAGCGATTCATGCCAGTACCAATGATGCTAAAATTCAGGGGTATATGGGCTCTAGCTCCTATCATTCCTTCAACCAACACAATTATATTCGATTTTTATCTGAATTGGATGTTATTTACCCCAAGGATGAAAATGATACCCGTTGGGCATCGGGGCTAAACCCTACGGCCAAAGGGAAAATGGGAACTCAGGAAAAACAGTTGTATGAGCAAAAAATCTTTCCCCAAGGGAATAACTTTGCACAATGCTATTGGTTGCAAATGATTAGCTCGCATAAATACGTACTGACCAAAGGCGGCTTGCATCCAGCCTATCTGAAAAAAGATAGTATTGGCGATGTCATTATTGGAGAGCATCCCTATTATGTACCCTTTGGTTTTACTTATGACAAGGTACTTCCTGAAGCCAATTTTATGCAGCTGTCTAAAGCAAATGAGGCGCGCAAAAAACACTTGGCTTTGCTACAAGCGATGGTGGTGGCAGAGGAAGATCTCTCGTCTTTTGAGGCTTTGGGCACCTTAGATACCAACAACATTTCCAGTAATTACCCCAATGAGGAGCTGCTGAATCAACAGATCTCTGCCTTAAGAGCAGAGACTCTAGCACTTGAAAGTTGGTCGCAAAACCATTTTAAAGGCAAGATCAACGTGAGCAAGCCCAAGGCTTTGTTTCTTTCCATCCCTTTTGACAAGAGTTGGCGCGCTAAGGTAGATGGACAGCCCGTAGACTTGTATCGTACCAATTTGGGTTTTATGGGACTGCCGCTTGCGGCAGGAGAGCATAGCATTGAGCTCGAGTTCAGCCCCTATTATTTTACGGTATCTTGGATACTATCGCTGCTCGGATTTTTACTCTTTGCTGGATTACTTTGGTGGACGAATCGGAAGCATACCACTACTCCGAAGAAAGAGGAACAGCCTTTGCGCTATGATGGACCAGAGGAGGAACTTTGATGGTGGAAGTTATGTATCATGCGTCAAGGGTGCCTGTTGTCTATGCTTAATATTAGGTGGAATCTTGGCGCGGCGCTGTGACGGGGTGCGAACGAAGTGAGCAGACAGCGATAAAAAGGAGCTGGCTGAGCCGAATGGTCCCAAAGGGATGCCCTTGGCACGAACCCCAAAACATAGCCGTCTCCTCCTCGTCAAGACTCGTCCGCTTGCTTGACGAGATGTACGAGGAGGAGAGCCCCAAAAAAACTAAAGTCTCCAAGTCTAGTACTCTAACATCTCAGTGTCTAAAGTCTCTCCCCGTCTAGAATATTTTCGTCTCCTAGTCTAAAAATCTAGCGTCTAAAAATCTAATTTTCCCCATGAAACAGCTATTTACCCTAGTATTTGCACTCTCTTCTTTATGCTTATCCGCTCAACTTTCCAACGTAGATAGTTTGTTGAAAACGATGCCTCAGATGCCTGCGGATACGCATAAGGTGTTGCTCTTGGACTCGATTGGGAGCTATTATCTCAGTCAGAACTTGGACTCTACACCTATTTTTGCGCAGAAGGGGCTGGCGTTGGCACAGGAGCTGGATTATAAAAAAGGTTTGATTGAATCTTATAATGTTTATGGAAATTACTATGAGCGTAAAACACAGTACGACTCGGCCTTGTATTATTATAATTTAGGTTTGGAGATTTGTCGGGAAACCAATTCTGTATCGGGTTTGGCCACTATTCTGAATAATTTGGGAATTGTATACACCCGACTGGGGAAGTACCAAAAAGCGATGGAGCTTTATTTTGAGGCTTTAGAGGCTGAGGAAAAGCAGGGAAATGAGAAGGGGATGGCGGAGGCTTACAACAATATTGGGATTATTTACTATTATCTGCAGGAGGTGCCGAAAACGATTGAATATCTCGAAAAGTCCATTGAAATTGAGGAGCGTTTGGGGCATGAGGAGCTGTTGTTGAAGGGTTATAATAATATTGGAGCTTTGTATGACTATTTGAAGGATTATGATAAGGCACTGGAGTTTTATGAGAAGTCTTATTCTTTGAGCAAAAAGTTGAAGAATCGGGCAGAGATGTCGATCAACCTCAATAATATGGCGATGCTCTATTATGAGCAGCAGAACTTTAAAAAGGCCGAAGAATTGCAGGCCCAGTCTTTGGCATTGAAAGAAGAAATTGGGGACTTTAGAGGGGCGGCTTATAGTTATCACAATTTTGCGAGCTTGGAAAAGGCAAGGGGGAATATCGAAAAGGCGGAAGCCTTTTACCTCAAAGGGCTGGCTATCGCCGAAGAGCGAGGCCTGGTAAATGTGCAAAGTGAAACCTACAAAAATTTAGCTGAGCTATTCAAGGAAAAACAGGATTTTGGCAAGGCTTACAACTATCTGAGTCAGCACTTGGGCTTGCGAGATTCGGTTTTGAGTTTGGAACGAACTAAGGCGGTAGCCGAACTAGAGGCCAAGTACCAAAATAAAAAGAAGGAGTCCGAGATTTTGGAGCAGCGCGCCCTGATTGCAGAAGGCGACTTGAAGTTGGCGAGAAAGAATCGGCAGTTGTTATTGATCATTGCAATTGCTGTGGTACTAGGATTATTAGCAGTCTTATTCATCAATCAGCAGCGTCTGCGGAATAAGCAACTGCAACAGGAAAATGAGCTAAAGGAGGCTCGGGCTAAGATCGAGCTGCAGCAGCAGCTCGAAGCGCAGCGCCTCAGTATTTCGAGAGATTTGCACGATAATATTGCTTCTCAACTAACTTTTATCATATCTTCTCTGGACAATTTGAAGTATTTGTTCAAGCTGGATGATGGACCAATGCTCCAAAAAATTGGAAGTATCCGCAACTTTACTAAAAATACGACTTATGAACTCCGAGATACGATTTGGGCTATGAATAAGGGCTTTATTCAATGGCAGGACATGCAGGAGCGGATTGAAAATTACTTGCGGCAGGCAGATGAAATGACAGATGGTGTTAATTTTGAGTTTAATTTGGATGAAAATGTAGACCCTACTCATAACTTTTCGGCTACAGAGGGTATGCATATATACCGGATTATACAAGAAGGGGTGAATAATGCGTTAAAATATGCGGAGGCTTCTAAAATTCAAGTAGTTATTACCCAAAAGGAACAAAAATTGCACTTAGCTGTTAATGATAATGGGAGGGGCTTTGATGTGGATGAGGTAGAAATGGGCAATGGCTTGTTTAATATGGAGAAACGAGCAGCGGCAATTGGAGCTAGTTTTGAACTGCATTCAAAAACAGGTAAGGGTACTATTTTAAGTTTAGTAATCCCCATAGAATTAAAAAATCAAACTTAAAATGAAAATGCAAATTGGAATCGTTGATGACAACTATTTTTTAATACAGGCTTTGAAAGAAAAGCTCTCTTTTTTTGAGGGTTTTGAAGTCTATTTTACAGCCAAGGACGGTCAACATTGTCTGAAAAAATTAGAAAAGAAATCAGATGTAGATTTGATTTTGATGGATATTGAAATGCCTAAAATGAACGGCATTGAGGCAACTCGGGAGCTCAAAAAGAAATATCCACAGATCAAGGTGCTGATGTTGACCGTTTTGGATGATCACGATTCTATTTTTGAAGCGATTCAGGCAGGGGCTGATGGATATTTACTCAAAGAGATTGAGGCTGCAGATTTGCAAAAAAGTTTACAGGAAGTGATGGAAGGAGGAGCGCCGATGTCACCTTCTATTGCAAAGAAAGCTTTGCAATTGCTGCGCAACCCTCAGGCTATTCAGAAACAGGAAGAACGAGAAGAAGTACAACTCAGCAAAAGAGAGGTGGAGGTCTTGACTCAACTCAGTCATGGCCTCAGCTATATGCAGATTGCGGAAAACCTGATTCGTTCGCCCAAGACCATTCGCAATCATATTGAGCGGATTTATAAAAAGCTACAGGTGCATTCTAAGATGGAGGCGGTGCAGAAGGCGCGGAATAATTATTTGATATAGTACTAAGTTTAACGTTGCGTTGCTAGAAGCTATCTTCTCATTGAAATTCATGGGAATAATATTAGGGCATTTGCCCTATTTTTTATGTCCATAGAAAAACATAGCTTTGTGTAAAGCGTTGATTATTCAACGCTTAATTTAAAAAATAGGACATAAAACACCAATATACCTCATGAAATCCCAATTTTTTCTACTCTTCTTTTTAGGATTGTTTTTGAACCTCTCTGCGCAGGAGATTTGCGACAACGGCATTGACGATGATGGCGATGGTTTTGTAGACGAGGCCTGTGTCCCTTTTATTTGTGATGGAACGCTTTATCAGACCATGACGAATGCTGGAACTATTACCTTCCGTTTTGTTATTACAAGTCCGGTTGGGCTCCCAATCATTAGTGATTTGACCGCACAAGGCGTTGTTAATGCAAATTCGACCGCTTATAATGCTGCAGATAATTTTGTATACACGCTAAGGTCAAATACCCCTCATACTTTATATCGTATTGATGCTACAGGAACCTTAGAAGATTTAGGTGGAGTTACAGGGCTTAGTGGTGATTTCTTTGCAGGAACAATGGGACCCAATGGAGAATATTGGGTAGTAAACATTAGTGGGGATCTTTATGAGATTAACGTTACAACAAGAACAGCTGTTTTAGTGGGAAATATGGGAAGTGTTATTTATTCTGATATTGCGTATAATCCCGCTGATGGATTTCTCTACGGTTGGGAAAATAATGCCCGTCAGCTAACAAGAATTGACCCTAGTACTGCGGCAAGAACATCTATAGGATCTCCAAACACTCGTTTTCAAGCTTTAGGAGCAGCCTATTTTAATCCACAGGGAGAACTCATCTGTTATGGGGATGATACCAATATTGCGGTTACTACACAAGAAACCCTTCTTAAAATTGATATCAATACAGGAGTCGTCACAGTACTAGGAACTGGTCCAAACTCTAACGGGAATGATGGTTGTTCCTGCGCCAATGGTGTCAGCTTTACTAAAGTAGCACAAACGGATACCTTATCCACAGGTGAAGATATTATTTACACCTTTAATATCTTTAATTCTACGCCATCCACTATTGACAGTGTAGTTTTTACAGATGTATTGGAAAATGGATTGACTTGGTCGTCACTACCACAATCCGCTACAACTACTTGGACTACAATCAATCCCATTCTGGGACAAAATACAGCTGAAATTCTTCTTGATAGCCTTCCTCAGGGTATAACCTCTTTTGATTTAGTGGTCAGTATTCCTTGTTCTTATGATTTTAATACAAATCCAAGATTAGATAATCAGGCTTTTTTGACAGATCTACCAATCTTTATTGGGGATACTATTTTTTCGGATGATGGGAATACGGCCTTAATTGATGATTCTACGAGGGTCATTATTGATGGTATTAACAGTGGTTGTGGAGAAATCTGCGACAACGGCATAGACGATGATGGCGATGGCTTGATTGATTGTGTTGATAGTACAGAATGTGCTTGTAATGTCTGTTCTGGAAATCAAGGGAATATCTGGTATTTTGGCATCAATGCTGGTCTAGATTTCAATTCGGGGACAGCAATAGCAACAACCAACGGGCAGGTGAATACGTTGGAAGGCTCTTCTGTAATTTCAGATCCCAATGGAAATCTCCTATTTTACACCGATGGAATTACGGTTTATGATCGCAACCACAACGTCATGCCCAATGGTACTGGTTTGATTGGAAACCCTTCTACCGCTAATGCAGCGGTTATTGTCCCCTTACCAGGAAGCTCAAGCCACTACTACATTTTCCATCAGGAGAATATGACTTCTACACAACATCGACTCTGCTACTCTATTGTTGATCTAACACTTAACAATGGTTTGGGAGATGTAGTAACTAGCTCTAAAAATATTGTATTAAATACGTCTGTCTCTGAGCCCCTTACGGCCGTAAGACATTGTAACAGTCAAGATTTTTGGATCATTAGTCATACCTGGACCACCAACGAGTTCTTAGTTTATTCTTTAACATCTGCGGGCTTAAACACAAGTGCTATCATTCAGCCTATTGGGGTAACCTATACCTCTAGCACTACTTCTACTTGTGGGAATAGTATGAGAGCTTCCAAAGATGGTCAAAAATTAGCAGTGGGCCATTATACGGGCTTTCAGATCTTTGATTTTGACAATGCGAATGGAACTTTAAGTAATGTAATAAGTCTGACAGGAGGAGGAGTGGGAGGTGCTTATGGGGTGGAGTTTTCACCAAATGGACGTTATTTGTATACGACCTCTTACCGAGTGCCTAACCCAATTTATCAGTACGATCTTCAGGCAGGAAATCAGGCAGCTATTCAAGCTTCTGAATTTAAGGTTGTGGATGGCGGCTTTGCTGATTATAGAGTTGGAAACCTTCTTAGAGGCCCCAATGACACGATCTATATCTCAAGAATGGCTGCATCTTTTCAGGGAACTTATTTGTCTACCATTAATGCACCCAATAATGCAGGCGCAGCCTGCGATTTTCAGGCAGTAGGACTAAGCCTTCCTAGCCCAACTAGGGTTCGTATAGGCATGCCTACCCTTATCAACTCTTATGAAGTTCAACCCCTCCAACTCACAGGTCCAACAACTGCTTGCCTAGGCAGCCCAACCACCCTAAGCAT
>CAZOLU010000149.1:0-8831 GCA_964580485.1 uncultured Saprospiraceae bacterium
GCTTTACTTATTGCTATTTGTTCCCTTACTAGGGTTCCTATTTTGGTTGGCCTATCGCCACAATCAAAATATGAGGGCTCAGTTTGGGGATTGGGTGGTATTTCAGCGTTTAATCCCAGACTACATAGAGGGACGAAGTGTTTGGAAATTTGGCTTGGCTCTTGGTGCTTATGTTTTATTGGTTTTTGCTGTGGCCAACCCTCGTATGGGCAGTCGCACCAAAAAAGTGAAGCGAGAGGGAGTTGATGTATACTTGGCGCTAGACATTTCTCGGTCGATGTGGGCCGAAGATGTAACGCCTAAAAGCTTTGACCGCCTAGAAAAGGCTCGGATGTTTACACTCAAATTGATTGATGAGCTAAGGGGTGAGCGAGTAGGACTTATCCTCTTTGCTGGAGAAGCTTTCCTACAAATGCCCTTAACCACCGACTACTCTGCAGCACAGCTCTTTTTGCATGAGAGTATGGGCGATCGGGAGATTATGCAAGGTACTGCCATCAATGAGGTGATTGAGTTGGTTCAAAAATCAAGCACTGCCAATACGGAAAATGAAGGTAAAATTAAGCAGAAAGCTTTAATTATTATCTCTGATGGAGAAGAACATGACCAAAAAGGACTAGATGCTGCTGCCAAAGCTCAACAATATGGGGTCTATACCTTTACGGTTAGTGTAGGTTCTGAAACCCCTAGCCCTATTCCTCTACAACGAGATCAACAGGCAGGTTATCATGCCGACAAGAGTGGGAGTATTGTTAAAACAGCAGTTAATAAAGTTTGGTTAAAAGAGATTGCTCAAGCTGGAGCTGGTGCATTTTTTGATATGGAAGAGGGCAATAGAGTGCTTCGCCAGATTCATAAATCTCTTGATAAAATTGAAAAAGGAGAATTTGGAGAGCAGAAATTTGATGCCTACGATACCTATTATCAATACTTGGTTTTTGTCGCATTGGCACTGCTAGTTGCCGAATTTGTAATTAGTTATCGTAAAGAAAATGCCAATCGTGTTGAAATGGAAGAAGTGGGAGTTGAAGAAAAATCTGCTTTGGAAAAAATAGAAGAACGCTCTAAGGCTAGTGTTTAATTCAACGTATCATTAAATCATACTAAAATGCAATTCTTGAGATTTATCCATATATATTGTTGCTTAATAGTATTCGTTCCGCTCCTAGCGCAAGCACAAACAGAGCACCAACAGTTGATTGATGCGAATGCATTATACAAACAGGAAAATTATGATAAAGCAGCTGAAAGTTATGAGCGAATTTTACAAGAGAAGAAAGGCTCGGTAAAAGGACATTACAATTTGGGCAACACCCGTTATCAGCAAAAAGATTACGACAAAGCCATAGAGCATTATCAAAATGCCGTACAGCTTGCGCCAGATAACAACACCAAAGCAAAAGCTTATCATAATTTAGGAAATGCTTATGCCAAAAAAGAAAAGTATGAGAAAGCCGTAGATGCTTATAAAAACTCCCTTAGAATTAACCCTAAAGACCTGGAAACCAAACATAATTTAGCCCAAGTTTTACGCTCTATTCAACGCAACCAACCCCCTCCCCCCCAAAACAATAATGAAGATAAAAAAGAAGATCAACAGGATAATGAAAATACTCCGCCAGAAGATGAACAGAATAAAGATGAGATTGATAATATGATGGATATTATTGATAATGAAGATAAAAAAACACAGCAAAAGAAGAAAAATCAATCTCGTGGCAAACGCCCCCCTGCTAAAGGTTGGTAAAATTTGTTAAGGGTTGGTTAAGCCTCTTGACCTGAAGCTCATCAATTTTTTATTTTTGCAAACCATAAAACCTCTTTTAGGTCAAGATACACAGCTTCATTATCTTCAGTTTTTACACATTGAGCTATTCAGCTTATTTCATAAAATATAAAATCAAGAACTTATGAAAGGACCAATGATCATGCAAGTTTTGCTATTTTTTGGGCTTTTTGTACAGGCACAAAATAATAGTTCGGTAGAATTACGCTTGGAGCTTCGATACGACACCGTAGGGCTACAAGAACGATTTAATGTTACCTATGTCGTAGAAAATGCTCAAAATGCTCAGATTGCCCCACCTAACTTTGATGGTTTTCAACAACTGGGCAGTTCACAAAGTATGCGTACCAATATTGTTAATGGTAATATGAGTAGTTCGGTATCCTACACCTATACTTTGATGCCAACGGCACTAGGCTACTACAGTATTCCTGCTGCTACGGTTTATGTAGGGGCCGACACCTATACTACGCCAGATGCTTCTATAATCGTAGTGGAGTCTACCAATCATCCAACGCATCAAGACTTTGGGTTTGGCCATATGCCTTCTTTAGGCTTTAATGATATGGATGATCTTTTTAGGCAACAAGAGGAGTTGATGCGTCCTTACCAGGATATGTTTCATATTTCTCCTGATTCTCTTTTCCAAAATCCCAATCAACTTTTTAAAGACTTTGGTTTTGGAAATGATATGATGCAGCTCTTTAAGCAATTGGAAGATGCTTTTGACTTTAAAATGCCTCCAATGCCCAAAAGAGATCCCAAAGAAAAGACCTATAAGCTTTGATCTGTTTTCTTGATTAGAAGGATGCTTTAATATATATGATACGAATCCAATACTTGCTCTGTGTTTCTTTTTTGCTCATCAGCTTGGGGTTAGATGCCCAACAAGTTCGATTTGTAGCAGAATCTAATGCTACTGATGTAGTATTGGGGAATGCGTTTAGAGTTTCCTTTCGTTTAGAAAATGCCAAAATCCACAAGATCAACTTTCCTGATTTTGAGAAAGCAGGATTTAAGGTGATGGATGGGCCATTACATAGCCGCCAATATACGAGCATCAACGGTAAGGCTAGTCGTTCAGAGACCTACTCCTTCATCTTGGCCCCTACCAAAACTGGCAAGCTGCGTATTGGCAGTGCTCAAGTTCGAGCATCAGGAGGTCGATTTCTCAGCAGCAAGTCTATTGAAATTAACTGTGTAAAATCTTCTCAAGGTGGAGGGGTTGGAAATCAGCACAATCTACCCTCCTCTATTGCAGGTAAAATTCTATTTAAGGTAGAAGCTAGCCGCCAAAATGCAGTAGTTGGGGAACAGGTTACCCTCTATTTTAATATTTATACCAAAATAGATATTTCAAGTATTGAGCTGACCAAAGAACCCGAGTTTGAAAATGAATATAATTTCCCTATCCGTTATTACGACAAAAGTGCCCGCATTGCAGTGGTCAATGGACAGCAATATGCTACCAAAACGATTCATGCAATAGGAGTATTCCCTTCTAAAGAAGGTACCCTTGAAGTAGAGCCTGCTAAAATGCGTATTGCCTTAGGTAGCGGAGATCCCTTCAACCCTTTTGCTGGAAGAATGAATTATACCCTCAACTCTGAGCCCTTGAGCATCAAGGTAGAATCACTGATGGGGAAAGATCCTGACTTTACAGGTGCAGTAGGAGAATATGAAATGCAGGTCTATGCCGATAAAGAAGAAATTAGCACAGATGATGTGGTGAAAGTAGTCATGCGTATACAAGGAGAAGGGGATCTTAAAAGAATTTTACCACCCAAAATCAAAATGAGCCGCCAACGCCCTTTTGATGCCTATCCTCCCAAAATCGAGGAGAAAATTACCGAAGGGCGTACAAGCCTTGGTGGCACAAAGATCTTCACCTATACCTTTGAGCCCCAGCAGGTTGGAGAAGTAGAGCTACGTCCAAACTTCACCTACTACCATACCAAAAAGCGAAAGCTCGTACACCAAGATACTGTTTTAAAAATTACAGTAACCCAAGGAGATCGCAAGGTAGGACGCGCCGCCGAGCAAGAGGCCGAAGCCCTAGACTCTCTCGAGCAGGCAGCCGAACGCATTGAGTTTAAAGCTGCGCTCAGCTCCGCTCGCTGGCACAAGCCTGCTCAACCCATTTTTGGATCTTTCTTATTTTGGTTAATCACTCTTAGTCCAGTAGTGCTGTTTTGGGGAATCTTTGGGCTACGTCAATTGCAAAAGGCCCAAGAAAAACGCAAAGCTGAAGCCTGGGAGCACAATAAGGCCGAACGCATGCTCAAAGAAGGAATGACCCTAGCTTATAGCTACTTTCAAGAACAAGATAGTCGCAACTTCTTTCAAACTATAGGAGATTCTCTCAAAACATATTTGGGTGCAAAGCTCGATATATCCAATGCGGAGTTGAACAAAAATAAGATCATTCAGCAATTGGAACAACAAGAATTTGAGGAGTCGATTATCTTTCGGTTAGAAAATATCTTAAAAGTTTGCGAGGAGTCGGTTTTTGCTGGACAAAACTACCATTCTACCATGCAAGACACCTATCAGATGAGCCAAGAGTTGATTAAAGCATTCAATAAAAGTTGGAAACAGCATGCCTAGTTATTCTACATTCTTTAGATGGGGAATTTTTCTCCTTAGCCTTAGCCTTAGCTTCCCTGTACAAGCTACAGAATTTGGCGAAGCTTTCGCTACTGGCCTCCAAGCTTATCAAAAAGGCGATTATGCACAGGCGATTGAGTATTATGAGCAGTCGTTGAGTACAGAAATGAAATCAGCCGAGGCTTACAACAATCTTGGACTGGCATACTATCACAATGGTGAATTGGGCTATGCTATTCTGAATTTTGAGCGAGCTATTCGGCAAAATTCTTATCTTAGAGATGCCCAACACAACCTCAAAGCAGCAAAACAATATCTGGATGTTGATATTAAAGCACATCAAGGGTTTTGGATGTTTCGGGCTTGGAATAGGATGGCTGGCATACTCTCCTCCAATAGTTGGGTCATTATTTTTTGGATTTTTCTGTTTTTGGCCGCTGCAGGTTTTATCGTTTGGTACAACCTGGAGGATCCAAAGCTTAGGGCTTGGGGGTTTAAAGCAGGAGTTGGTTTGTTGATACTAGCCTTATTGCCGATGATTTGGGGTTTTCAGGCTTCTTCTAAAGAGTATCATCGCGATGCCGTTATCATTCTTAGCCCGCGTGCGGGCATTCGCTCTGCGCCCTCTATCAATGGTGAAGATATCATAGTTGTGGGAGCAGGAGTCAAGGCACATATTATGGAGCAACAAGGCGAATGGAATCGTATTCGGCTGGAAAATGGAGTTTTGGGATGGATGCAAGCCAAATTGATGGAGCGGATTTAACGTCGCTTCTTCTTCTTTTGGGGATCAAATCCCTCGGGGTACAATCCAAAGCGTTTTTGAAACTCGGCTAACAGGGGATTTTTATCCATAAAATACTTGTACTTTTCCCGATCTGTAACGGGTCTAGCTTTGGGCTTCGGAATATCTTCTGCTTCTAGCTCCTCCAATTCAATAGCATAGCGCAACTTAGGTTTGCGGAAGGTCTTGCGTAGCTGCTCAATCAGTACGTCATCTCTCGAGATAGCATCCTGTGCCCTTGTGGTAGGTACTTTAACTTGAAGCCGTAGAGGATCTTCGGTTAAACTGAGCTGTGCCGAACGGAAAAGAACCTGAGTAGAGGGAGAATCAATCCCTTCAATATAAGCATTCCAAATCTCCATAATGTTCTCAAGCGTCCAAGGGTGTACCTCTTGTTGTTCATATTCAGCCTCCTCTTCTTTGATTTGGGACTTCAAACTTTCCAAGTCTAAAAGTGGTGAAGTCGCCTCATTTTGTTTGAGCAGACGCTCTCGAAAAGAGCTTTTAGGCTTTTTTTCTTCTTTTTTGTATGCTACTGGGGGTTCTTTGCTACTCAAAATAGGTGGAGCCTGCTCTTCTTTTTCCTCCAGAGTAGCTTCCTGCGAACTATCTTCCTGATGTTCTGCTATAACTTGCTCTTCTTTCGTCACATTCAGCGCTTCAGTGTTTTTTTTTTCTAGTGCTGGATGCAGACTTGTTTGATCAATAGCTTTTTGGATATAAGCCATTTTTATTAATGCCATTTCTACATGCAGACGCTTATTTCGAGCCATTTTATAATGCACATCACAAGCTCCTGCTAGGCTCAATGCTGAAAGAACTAAAGCCGTAGGGATGAGTTGAGCTTGCTCTTGATAGCGTTTTTTGATACTCCCACTCACCTCTAAAAGCTCAAGGGTTTCAGGGCGTTGGCAAACCAGTAGATTTCGTAGGTGCTCTGCCAATCCATTAATAAAAATATCCCCATCAAAGCCCTTGCGTTGTACCTGATCAAAAAGTAGCATCAATGCAGCAACATCCTCTTTCATAATGGCATCCACTACCTTAAAGTAGTATTCATAATCCAAAATATTCAGGTTCTCAATAACATCTTGATAATGGATATTCTTTCCTGAAAAACTAACAATCCGATCATAAATAGACAAAGCATCACGAAGCGCTCCATCTGCTTTTTGAGCAATAATAGTCAAAGCATCTTCTTCCGCCTTAATGCCTTCTTCTACACAAATACGCTGTAAATGAGCTACCATATCAGCAATTTGGATGCGATTGAAGTCAAAAATTTGGCAACGAGAAAGGATGGTAGGAATAATTTTGTGCTTTTCGGTAGTAGCTAAAATAAAAATAGCATAAGAGGGCGGCTCCTCCAAAGTTTTGAGAAAAGCATTAAAGGCTGCTTGAGAAAGCATATGCACCTCATCTATAATATAGATCTTGTAGCGCCCTCGCTGCGGCGCAAAGCGCACTTGCTCAATCAGTGCCCGAATATGCTCTACCGAGTTGTTGGAGGCAGCATCCAACTCATGAATATTTAAAGAGGCATTTTCATTAAAAGCCTTGCAGGAGTTGCACTGATCACAAGGCTCAGTATCCGAAGTAGGCGACTCGCAATTCAATACCTTTGCCAGAATCCGTGCACAGGTAGTTTTACCTACTCCTCTTGGTCCACAAAACAGAAAGGCCTGTGCCAAGTGGTCAGAGACAATGGCATTTTTTAAAGTGTTGGTGACATGCTGTTGCCCCACAACACTATCAAAACGAATTGGGCGATATTTACGAGCGGATACAACAAAATTACTCATACAAAAACTGGCTTTTTCCAAAGATAAGCCTTTTTTTTGGCTATTGCAATCCTGTTGGCCTTAGTTGCCCAACACTTCCTAAAAGGAAATGAGAAAAATAGCTGCTACCAGCTTACCAGAGCACAGATGATACTGGCTTTAACCTTTGATGCAGTAGGTAAAATGCTAGCTTTACTATTTTGCTGATCGGCTTGAGATTCTCCGAAAATACTGAGTTCGTTTTGTATCAAATTGCTTTTCGGGGACTGATCTGTTGTTTTGGAAGGTTTCATGGTCTTAATGTTTATGTAGTCTTGGATTTTTAACTACACAAATATGCAACAAAGACCCAAACTACACATCAGGACAAACCTTAAATAAGAATTTTCATAATTTCACCTACGTTATTCAGTATTTTACGTAGGCAAGCTATGGACTCCTTGTTTTTATTAGAAGCGGTAAGATAGCAGCCAACTATTCCCAAACTTTCGAAACTTTTAGAAGCTTGGCAGCTTGCTTATTCCCTTCTGAAGCCATCCAAAAATCGGCACTAGAGCTAAAGTAAATCCCCTCAGGTTGCTCATAAATATTAGGATCTAAGGAATAGATCTGATGAATACGTCCATCCATTTCCATACTAAGGAGTACCCTTGCAGTTGCACTTGGAATAAAAATCCTTTGATAAAGAGGCTGTATGGCAATATCTGAGGGTGAAAAGTTATGGGCAATGGCTGAGGGTAATCCTGCATCTACTAAATCCTGTATAAAAATGCGATAGGCTGGTTCAGGGTAGAGTTCTTTTTTAGCCAAATCAAAGCGATAGATGGCTTTCCATGCGGCATTGTTGGAGCTATTCGGTAAGGCAGCACCTTTACAAGCTAACAAAAGTGTATTGTTATTGGCATCATAAGCCAAACCTTCCACATCATTAGTAGATCTCAGAGAAGTTGGATATGCATGCACCTTTAGCTGAGTTTTATCCCATTGCTCCCAATATTTAAGTTCAAAAAGCAGCCCATCAGATCTCAAAGCCCAGAGTTGATGCTCTACTAAAGCTAACCCTTCTCCAAACTGAATTTGATTTACAATAGCACCAGAATGCAGATCTACGGCATAAATAATGGCTTTTTCATCTTGAATGGCAAGTATCAAGTCATTTTTCCAAAGTACAATGGCTGATACCTCCTCTAAAACTTCGGGTAAATCTATAATTACAACAGGTTGATTTACTTTATAACTTAATTCTTGGGATAAAGCTATGTCTGGAGGTGGTGCTGAGGGCAAAGAACAAGCCACAAGAAATAGCAAGAAGGAAAAGCTAGTCAATCTCATAACCCAGGTTCCTAGCAGTAGAGGGACATTTCTCCTTCAACTCTTTTAGAAAATTGGCCATAAATTTGAGGCTATCTTCTGCATTCTTAAATTGTTCTAAGGGGTTATCCTCTCCCATACAAACTTTTTGATCTGCTTTAATGCTTGCATAGGCTTTTACATCAATCTGTTTATTTTTAAGCTGAATTTCGGCTTTGCCCAAATCTTCTGAACAGCGACAAAACTTCTCTGCATATTTACTAGGAGAAGGTTTAGCACAGCTCATCATTCCTAACAGCAAAATAGTGGTTACAACAACAGAGATCCATCTCATAATTATAAGTTTAATCTATCTTCCCAAATATCTCCATTCCGTTGGTTAATAAAATACAGTCAAAGCATTAACGCAACTCAGGATCAATACAAATATACAGGAAAAAAATAAGAGATGTCGTTAATTAATTGCTAAGAGCATGTTTAAGTTTTTAGGTGCTTATAGTCAGTAGATTAAGTCCCTAATCTTATGGTAAAAGAAGTTAAATTCCTTGGATTTTGTGCTGAG
>CAZOLU010000150.1:0-8794 GCA_964580485.1 uncultured Saprospiraceae bacterium
CGATCAATCACATTGAAGGTAATATCTTGTACTGCTCGGTTGATGGCATCTGCTATTTGTGGTCCCATAACGGGGATGCGCTCCAAATTCCGGAGTTCTTGATTATTGTCAACACTATCTTTAATGATCTCTTGTAAGTAGCTTTGAATATGAGGACGATGTGCAAGGTAGTGCCGTCTGAGTCCTTCTTGAATCCGACCAGCAGTCCAGCCTACAATTTCATCACGACGAGGTTCTAATACTTTTTCAATAATATCATCGCTCATAGGCACCCCTCTTTTTACCTCATCTCTTGCTTGTGAGATTAGGCTAATCGCCACCCGATCAGAAATTTCTTCTACTATAATGTTGTAATAATGCAGCCCGTAGCGAAACAGGATATAATTGTGTAGATTGATGACGCCCCAACGATGTAGGCGATAGGTGAGCACAATTACCCGAATAAAGCGAAGTAAACGAAAGGTACTGATTGGGATACAACCAATAACATCATACCAATGAATGAAGGGGTAGAAAAACCACTTATCATAGGTTCTTCGGATAATGGCTAAAATCCAACGAATGGTAATTTCTATAATGAAAAGGGTAACAAACACACTTTCGTACAGTAAAAAGTCTTCATGTACATAATCGGCATACCAATCTCTGAAGTTTGGAGCAATACTTCCAATTAAAGTATCCCGAACAAAACGCACTTCAAATAAGGCATCAAAAGCGATAAAGCTCAGATCCAGCATCACCAGCACAATCATTAAAATATCAATGAATACAGCTATGCGATGTCGGAGTGCAGTTTTATTGAAAGGAGTAGTTGATTGGGACATAAATTAGCTCAGCTTTTCTTCAAGATCTATTAGCGTCACTGGCTGTTTGCGATCATATATTTTAAACGTATAAGGATGGGGATTGTTTTCATCAGCTTGATGTGGCTGAGTACTGACTAAATGCCAAGTAGTTTCGGGAAGCTCAGGAAAGAAAACACTGGCATCGGGCACCTCTAGATCTACCTCGGTATAATAAATTCGATGACAGATTGACAATGCTTGTCGGTAAATCTCACCTCCTCCAATAATAAACAATTCAGTTTCCCCTTTTTTCTGAACTGCCTTTACGGCATCAAGTAAAGAATAAAACACCTCACAGCCAGCCGCTTCGTAATCTTTTTGGCGAGTAACTACAATATTGCTGCGTTTGGGTAGAGGTCGACCAATAGATTCATGAGTTTTACGCCCCATCAGGATGCTATGGTGTAGCGTTGTTTTTTTAAAAAAGCGTAGATCCGCAGGCAGGTACCAGGGAATTTGGTTATCCCTTCCGATTGCCCGATTTTTACTACAAGCTACAATAGCTGCTACTTTCATTTGCTCTTGGTTTTTCTGACCTAGTTTGTAATTTGAGGTGGACAAAACTAAAGAATAGTTTACGTTTTTTTGTAGTTTTATTCAGCTAATCTCAGAATTTTACCCCAAATTTAGCCTATACTTAGTTTGACTTGGCATCAAGCTTGTAAATTTATGCTAGAGATGCTCTTATTACTCAGCTCCCCTAAACCAATCAGACACATGAAATTCTTAGCCGCTTTCAGTTTAATCCTTTGCTTATTTTTTAGTAATCTTAGCCAGGCACAGCTAGAAATTAGCAATATTGCACATTTCGAGGATCTAAAAAATACGACAACCATCGTATTTATGCCAGCCTCAGACACCGCCAAGCACCTGACTTACCGAAAAGTATTGGAAAAATATTGGAAACTTACCCCTCTGAAATTTATTTCCTACAATCAATATGTGCAACATAAAAACAAAAAGGGCTATTCTTACCTGCTCTTTGGCGATGATCGAGTGAGTAATGGCACCTCTACTTCTAGCTACGTTTATCTTGAGCTGTGGATGTGGGCAACTCCTGATGGCACTTGGGAGAATAAGAAAAAGCGGCTTTTGGCACGTATGGAATTATATCCTGATACAGAAACTACCTATGATCCATCTCTAATTTACGACTACCGATTTGACACCGATGGGCATATCTTCAACTGGTCGCCAGGAATGTTGAAAAATTATATCCAAATGTTTCAAGAGCATATTCTGCAGCAGCAAGCTAGAAAACAGATGAAATATGAGGTAGATACGGATGGATTATTAGCTTTAAAAAACCAAACGCTTTATATTCCCGACTATTGCCTTCGCAGCTTCAACAGCAATTTGGAAGAAACGGGTACACAAGATGCTGAAAGCTTAATGCAACGTTATCCCTACAAATATGAGGTCATTAGGAATGATGAACTTTCCGAAAAAATTCTACAAACAGGATCGCCCTTGTACTACTTGCTTTTTGTACGTTCTAATGCAGATAAATATGTGGCCGTAGTCGAAGCTAAGTCGGGTAAAATAATTTACAGTCGCTTTAGGCCTATTAGCTACAACCTGAGGGCAGGTGATCTTAGACGTTTGGATAAGGCGATTCAAAAAGCGGGAAGGGAATAAGCGTTTTGGGAAGAACTTGTTGCAACACATCTTTTTATACTGAAGTTGTTTAACACTAAATAAAATTACAACAGCATGGCGAAAAAGAAAAAACTCAATTTTTACTCTACGGATCCTGATATGGAATGGGTAGATGATGAAATGGATGATGAACTTGAAGAAACCCTACCTCCTCAGCAGCAAAAGCTAAGGGTGATTCGTGATCGCAAAAAGCGCAAGGGTAAAGAAGTCACCCTCATCACTGGCTTTGTAGGTGATCTAGACGACCTTAAAGACCTCGGAAAAACACTAAAAACTAAATGTGGTGTAGGGGGCAGTGCCAAAGATGGTGAAATTCTCATTCAAGGCAATCATGTAAAAAAGGTAGTGGAACTCCTCAAAGAGATGGGTTATAGCCAAACTAAGCAATCGGGAGGATAGCATAAGCTCCAAAAGTACCATGATGACTCAGCGATAGTCGGCAAGGGAGCCGTTGCTCATTTTGGTAGATCCATGGCAGCTCCAAAAGCTTTTGCACCTTCAAGTGCAGAACATCAAGCTGCTGTTGCGTAGCATAATCTTCCAATAGCCTTTGGCGTAAAAGCTCGCCAGCTTGGGCAGGATTCAGCTGATCTACTACCCTAGTAGTTGCTTCTAGTAGGGTTGCTTTTTGGGTAGCGGCTAAGCTGTGCAGGTAGTCTTTCGTACTGCTAGTTTGAGCGATATAGTTGCCCCAATTGGTTTGGCTTTCTGCCCAAAGCTCATCTAAAAGGGTTACCTCAATTTTCTTGGGGATAAAGGCACGAAAATGCTGAACCTGTGTAATGGCCTTGTACACCGCCTCCTTGATCGTCCAAATGCGCCAAAGAGTCAGGTTGGGAGAGCTAGAAGCATGAATTTGCCTCCATTCGCTTGGCAAACAAATTTTTTGTAAATAACGGGGATCACTTGCCTTATCTAAAGCAAGGGCACAGCTTAGATCTACAATATCATTGCCCAGTACCCTAAGCATTCAGCAATTGTTCTACGATATCCACCGCAGCTCCCACCGTTAGCATTTTTTCAGCTGCCTCATCATCAATTTCAATATCAAAGGCCTCCTCTGCATCTAGAATAATATCTACTAGATGTTGTGAGTTGATTTTTAGGTCTTTCATCAAATCGCTCTCCTCCGTCAGGTTTTCAAAAGCTTCCTGATCCATGACATAAGGGGCTATTAGGGTTTTTAATTCTGCTATAATTTCTTGTCGCTGCATCCTTATCCGATTTTTAATAGAGATCATCCAAACAGAGCTGTAAAGATAAAATTATAAATTGTAGGATGCCTTCTATTTTAATATTTTGTGATTATTTAATCGATTTTCTCCTCGTTTCTAAACGAGGGGTTTAGGCCCTTTGTAATTCTCCACAGATTTTAATCAAAAAAAGTCAAGCTATACAAATAAAATTATATCTTGTATTAAGCCTATCAATTTTCACGTTCCATCACATCTCTCATGAAAACTTCCCTTTTTAGTTTACTTCTTCTTAGCCTTATTCCTATACAGGTAATTTTTAGTCAGGATAAAACAACACTAAGTATTTCTGAAATCGACAGCCTCATTCCAGTCTATTACCAACAACAGGAATATCAAAAAGTACAAGAATATGCCGATTTGATGGTGCAGAAAGCCTCAGCAGCAGGGAATGATACGGCTAAAATTTCAGGTCTAAGTTGGGGTGGATTTATAAGAACAAAGCAAGCGCAATACGAATTGGCAGAAAACCTTTATTTAGAATGCCTTGAACTGATCAAAAAAGCTAGAGGAACAAAACATTCTGATTACCCCTCCATGCTCAACAACATCACACAACTCTACCAACGACTGACCTTATTTGAAGAGGCTGAAGCCTATGGGCTGAAAGCCCTTGAAGTATGGAAGGCTGGCTGGGGTGAAAACCACTTTGGGTATATCAGTGCCTTAAATAATATAGGTTTGGTTTATTATGATATGCACCGCTTTACGCAATCGACATCTTATTATAAACAAGCACTAGAGTTATCCATCAAGAACTATGGTGCAACAAGTCAGATTAGTGAATCTATTGAATTCAACTTAGCAGGCATTTACTATACAGCAGATGAGATCGAGCAAGCCATTGAGATTTACAGCAAACAACGTAAAAACCTCAAAGAGGCAAATGATTACCTTAATCAAAAATACTGTTTCATTCTCAGCCACTTAACGGAATGTTACCTAAAAATAGAAGACTATAAAACCGCACTAGAATTTGCGAAGGAAAATGTAGCGGTTAGTGCTCTGGTTTATAATAAGGAGAATACCTACTATGGCTCAGCATTACAAACGCAGGCAAAAGTTTACCACAAAACAAAGAATCATCAAGAAGCCCTCAGCTATCTAATGCCAGCCATAGCCATTTTTGAAGCTCGGAAATTTCCTAATCCCAATGACTATATTAGTGCACTTTATGACCTATCGCAAGTTTATCGGTCTAATGAACAGTTGGATTTGGCAGTGGAAGCTTGCGAGCAAGCATTGAAGGCGATGACCTTGGACCAAGATTCCATCTTTTTTCAAAATTTGAATGGCATTGATCGTAAAACATTTTATACGCAAGAATACCTTAGTAAGATACTTCTAGAGTATCAAAAAATTCAATTGGCTTATTACGAAAAAACTCAAAAAACCAACTACCTAGAAAAAGCAGATTCGGCACTTCGCATGGCTATTAAGCTTCAGGAAGTTAAAAAAAGCTCCTTTGGTACAGATGAAGATAAACTTAGAAACCTTGAACTTAACTCTAAGCTAGTACAAGAAAGTATTGAAACCAGTCTTCAATTAGCCCAACTGAAAGATGATACTGCCTACTTAGAACAAGCCTTTCAACATGCAGAAATGAACAAATCGGTACTGCTCAGTGAAACCCTAAAAGCCAGTAATGCCCGAAGCTTAGGAAAGCTCCCCGATAGCCTTTTGCAAAAAGAAATGAGCTTGAAAAAGCAATCAGATCAACTCAAAAAACAACAGCTAGAAATCAAAGACGATAGTAGCCGAGCGGTATTGCTTGCAGAAACTACCACATTAAATAATGAGATCAACAGCCTTCTAAGAATTATAAAAAAAGACTATCCCAAGTATCATGCACTCAAATATGAACAGCAGGCTATAGCCCTACAAGCTATTCAAGAACAATTGGATGAAGCAAGTCTTTTACTGGAATATTTTATCGCAGAAGAAAAGGTTTATCTCTTTCGGATCAGTGCTAAGGAGCTCAAGGTGTTTACACTCGCTATTCCACAAAAAACCTTAGCAACTAAAATTAAGAAGTTCCATTATATCCTGAGTGACTACAGCTTGATAAAAAAAGATCCCAAAGCTAGCTTCAACAGCTATTGTGAGTTGGGTTATTGGTTTTATAAAGAGCTGCTATCTCAGGCATTAGAAGGCCAAAACAGCAAGCGACTCATCATTATAGCCGATGGCGCATTAGGACATATCCCCTTTGAAACCTTTTTAACCCAAGCGGTAGAGCAAAAAGAAGTCGCCTATCATCAGTTACCCTATCTGCTGAGATCTTATGAGTTGAGTTATCATTATGCAGCAGCGCTTTGGTTAGAAAATAAGTTGCAGCCCTCTTCTAATAGCTCTAAAGAAATCTTGGCCTATGCCGCAAGCTACCAAACACAGGAAGCAGTACAAGAACAAACTAGAAGTTTTCGGGCACCACATCTCAGAAACTTGCGACAATCTTTAGAGGATCTACCTGCTGCCAGAGAAGAAGTTTTGAACCTTGCTCAGTACTTTAAGGGTACGTTTTTAATAGACTCTGCAGCCAATGAGCAAAGCTTTAAGCAAATGGCAGCCGACTATCGCATCATTCACCTTGCCATGCATGGGATTTTGAACCAAGAACAGCCCATTCTTTCTTCACTAGCCTTCACTGAAAATGGAGATAGCCTAGAAGACAACTTTCTGCAAGCTTATGAGATTTCACATCTCCCCCTAAATGCGGAGTTGGTGGTTTTATCCGCTTGCGAAACTGGTTATGGAAAATTTCAAGAAGGTGAAGGAGTGATGAGTTTAGCACGTTCTTTTATGTATACGGGAGTGCCCTCTATGGTGGTTTCCTTGTGGCAAGTGAGCGATGCATCTACCTCTTATATTATGCAGCAGTTTTACCAAGAGTTGAGCCAAGGGAAAAATAAAGCTGCGGCACTACAAGCAGCCAAACTCAACTACATTGAAACTGTGGCGGCTAGCAGCCAAGTAGCTACACACCCTGCATTCTGGGCTGCATTTATCCAACTAGGAGATGATCGGCCTGTTGCTATTGCAGGGCAGCAAAACGCTTCTTGGATTTGGTGGATAGGCTTAGCGGTACTAGGGCTTGGTGTATTGGCTTTAGCCATAAGGCTGATCAATAGAAAGCCGAGTGTACAGTAGGAGCATAGGGCTGCACCCCATGGATTGGCACTTCATGCTTTCAGCGCTTTATGGGATTTGCAGGCTGAAGGGCTGCAGTTCCTATCCATCGGGGCTCGTCTCGATGCAATATTAAGATCTATAGTCTTGGGAGCATGGGGCTGCACCCGATGTAGTTTCCATGGTTCGCAGTTTCGCCAGTATTCGTTCAATCACCTCAGGATGACGAAAATGCTTAAAATGGCCTCCATGCTCCCCAAAAAGTACCGAAACCCGATCCCATTCCGCAGCCAAAGCCTTGACCTTCTCAATATTTGCTACCTCGTCTTGTTCATCATGTACCAACAAGACGCTTTTAACGGGCAATTTATAACGCAACTCATACATGTTCATCTTGCGAAGATCTGATCGACCGATCTTTTCCTGCTCGATATCATCTACAATGCGCTCAAATAACGCATGAGGGATCTGCATAAAGTTCTTGAAGGTCTTGAAAAAATGATAGGGTACTGGATATGACCCCAACATTACAAAATGTTCAACATCAACTTTTTGTTTCAGCTCTGCCAAAGCAAAAAAAGCAGCATTAGCCCCGAGCGAATGTCCAACTAGTGCATATACACGCTGTTCCTCCAGCAAGATATGTTTGATCCCAGCCATAAACTTGAGCATATTCGATTGTTTCCCTGCGGCTCGGCCATGTGCAGGGAAATCTACTGCAATGATTCGATATTCGCCTTCTGCTAATAGGGCATCTATCATCTTTTTATAGTCGGTTGCCATACCTTCCCAGCCATGCAGCAAAACTACGGTCTTAGATCCAGCACCCCAGGTATAACTGAGGTACTCCTCCCCTTCTATCTCAAAACGATTTTGTTTTGCTGTTGCTAAAAACTCTAAATGCCAGGCTTTGATCTGTCTTGATTTGGGTGTAGTGAATAATTTCCAGAATAATTGTGCTGATTTTTTAGGTGCTATCCAACCTAAATGTTTGAAATAAAAACGCAATGCACGTATGGCTAGTGGTAGTTTTTGATTTGTATAAAAATTGTCTAATTGACCTTCTTGCTTTTTACTCATGTTTTAGTTTTTTAAATTATACCAATCGGTATTTTATGTAGCAAAAAAATAGATTTATTGATTGATTTGTATTAGCAACTCTCGATCGATGATTTCATCTAACATATCTGCCATATCTAGGATATATTGTGAATCATTCATGGTCATGGTCATAAAAATAGATCCTTCGATAATAGAAAACACCCTTCGGGTTTGTTTGGCAGTATCAACGCTTGGACGAAACTCCCCAAGTTGTTTTCCCTCTTCTATAATTTCTTGAATCCGAGTTTGTAGTTTTTCAATCACCCCAACTACTCGATCTAGGAAACGGGTGTTTTGATGATTTGCATCTACGGCTAAATTGAGGATAGGACAGCCTCCGAAGGGGATGGTAAATTCGTGATAATGACGGTAAAAGTCAATAATCGCACGTAATTTCTTTGTAGGGCTATTGGCCTGGGTAGTACCTGCCAAAATTGCATTCATCACCTTTCTGAGATTATAATTAAAGGCCTCCATTGCCAAGTCTTCCTTGTTTTTAAAGTTGCCATAAACGGCACCTTTGGTCAAACCCGTTGCTTTAGTGATATCAGACATACTTGTACCTATATATCCAAACTTGTTGAATACGGGTGCTACGGTTTCGATGATGAATTGCTTGGTACGTTCTGATTTGGATGCCATAGATTTGCTTTAGTTCTGCTGCAAAGGTACATATTAAATACCAATTGGTATAATTTTGTTAAAAAAAAAGCTAATTATTTAGCCTGTTTTTCTTGGCTCCTAGCTTCTTCGACTCCTTTGGAGCAAGGAACAAGCTTTGGGATCTTGCTAATTTTTGGAGTATTC
>CAZOLU010000151.1:0-8632 GCA_964580485.1 uncultured Saprospiraceae bacterium
GTTGGGATTTGGTGATTGGGATGCTGATTAGTGCGCTTTATATCTTTATGACTAAATTTTCGATGACTTTTTCTACGCATGGAGGACTGCCTCCAGTGTTGGGAGTATGGGTTCCTAATCTGATTTTTTCGGTAATCGCAGTTTATATGTTGCTCAATGCACAGAAATAAAACTTTAAGCCCAGTCAAAAACTAATTAAAGAAAGATGATGTTAGTGGAATAGATAGCAAAACTTGTATTTCTCGCATCATTTTTGTATATTCTTTTTCATCCGTAGAAATTAAAAAGCTAAAACCATGAAAAAATATCTGCATATTCTTCTTTTGTCATTCCTTACTCTAAGCTTTGTAGCAAGTTTAGGATCTTGCCATAAGGGGCCTTCTTGTCCTGCCTATGCTGGAATCGACCCCGCTTTTAGTACTCCTAATCCAGATGATGAACAACGCAAAGCCCTGGAAACCAATAAAGATCCACGCAATAATAAAAGGGAGGTAGAAAAGAAAAAGAAAGAGCAGCTGAAGGGCAAACGCATCAATCGAAAGAAATCTAGCAACCTCTTCCCTAAATATATGAGAGGTGGACGAAGATAAAAACATGAATCACCCCTTATCTTGAGCCCATAGAGCAGAGCAAAGTTGCACTTGCTTAGTGTGCTGGGTTAGAGATTCTACCATGGGTATCCCTTTGGGGCTAGACACTAGACTAAAAGACCCAAAGACTAGATAATATACGTCTTGTCTTGGGGTCCCTAACTCTAGTATCTAGGAGTCTCTCCTGTCTAGTACTGCCTGCATTTATTCTTTTTCCTGAAATTTAAGCGAGACGGAGTTGATGCAATAGCGTAAGCCCGTAGGGCGGGGGCCATCTTCGAAGACATGGCCTAGATGCCCACCACAACGATTGCAAACCACCTCTACCCGTTGCATTCCATAGCTGTCGTCTGTGATTTCTCCCACATTTTTTTTATGGATCGGTTCCCAGAAGCTAGGCCAGCCAGTTCCTGATTTGAATTTGCTAGCAGAAGAAAATAAGGGCAAGCCACAAGCTTTACAGGCATACACCCCCTCCTTTTTATTTTCAAGCAAAGCACCAGAAAAAGCACGCTCTGTGCCTTTCTTGCGCAAAACCTCATATTCCTTTTCAGTAAGCATCTCCTTCCATTCTTGTTCTGTTTTTTCAATTTTCTGACCATCAAAAATAGCATCAGGATCAACAGGAGTATCTCTTGTGCTGCTAATAGACGGATTGGGAGAAGCTGTTGTATTGTTTTTTTCGTTTGAACCATTAGAATTGCTTGATACACAACTCATCATGGAGAATATTAAAAAACTTGAAAAAATCCACTTGAATACTTGAACAGACATAGATTTCATTTTTAAAGTATAAAATGGGGACTCAAAGAGAGAAGCTGTATCAGGGAGCTCTTGAGTCGAATCACTTAGCATCTCCTTTGGGTTAATGATGCTTATGATGCTCTAATTTTTCGGATTTATGAGACTTAAAATATTTGGGATGAACAATCAACAATCCAAAAGAAACCCCATCCTCTTTATCCTGTTTGGCATGATGTGCGCCATGTGCTCGGAGAATTCCACGAGAGTACCAACCATCCAATTGTTTAAACCATTTGAAACGTTGATGAATATAAACATCGTGAATGAGGAAGTAGATCAATCCATAAATGGAAATTCCTACTCCTACGAAAAACAACCAAAACATGGAAGGTACCATCGATCCAATCATGTAAGAGGCGGCACTAGGCACTGCAAAAACCAGAAAAAACAGATCATTCTTTTCAAAAAAACCTTCTACGGTATGAGGTTGATGGTGGTCCCGATGCCAAATCCATAAGAAACCATGCATCAAATATTTATGTGCAGCCCAAGCAACAAACTCCATTGCAAGTACGGCAGCAAGGGTAACAAAAGTATAAAATAAAATATCCAACATAAGACTTATGATTTGTTAATTGAAGGTGGTATTATAATACAAAAACGAATATCCATGCAAAGAAAAAACATTGCAACCAAAAAAGAAACTCGATGACTCGATTTTCAGTGGATGGAGCCAAATAATGAAATAGAAGATTGAGCGGGAGCGCAGCTAGCCACCACATTAAATAATTTTGAAGAGGAGCAACAATCAGTGCATTACTAGGAACAGCGCCCCAAGACCAAAAATCATAGTATACGGCAGTTGGTTCTATCAGCAAATCAGAAAGCACCATCAAACTGGCTCCTAGGATAGATTTGAGTAAAATCTTACCCTGTCCCAGCCATTTGTTGCTCAAGGATACTACCCCATAGACCAAAATAGCCCAGTTGATGCCCATCATTAGAGGAGTTCCAGCGACCTTAGGCCCTAAGGTCGCGCCATATTTGTATTCGCCAAAGAGTACACCGGTTTGCGTTCCGATCAATTCAACTAAGAAACCCACAATGTAGCAAATGAGTAATGCTACTACTAGCTTTGGGTTCCAATCTTTTTGACACCAAAGCGCAAGTCCAAAAGTAACCAAGAGATTGATGGGCGTTAGTAGCATAAAGTCGGGGTGAATTGGTAGGGTTACCCCAACAATTCCGACAGTATATAATATAACTAAAACGGCGATCGCAAGGCGTGATTTGGGCCAAGTTTGTAAAATGGGTATAGCTTGTGATTTTTGCATATTTTTAATTCCTAATTTAAGTCCTATTCAAAACCACAAAACTATAAAAAAGTTGAGTGAATGCATGCTTTAGTTTAGTTTTTGAGCGTCTACTAAAGATGTGAATGAAGTTTTAGTGCCATATTGGCAGTTGGCTAGAGCTTTTTCTGTAATTTTGACATGCATCTATTCCTTTTTCTGCCGAAGTGACTGATTTTTAAATAAATAAAGGGATGGAATGACTCTTGATCAAGATAGCCTAACTCCTTTTGGGAGCGCAATGATTTACTCAAATATTAAAAATTAAATGAAGACTATGAACAAGAAGAAATGTGATCAAAAATATGACAATGGTTTTTTTGGTTTTGATTTGGATCAGATTGGTAAAACCATAGAAGATCTCTTTAGCAATGTCAACCAAAATTTTGGACAGGACTTCGCCCACAAAACGCCCTTGGTCAACCTCTATGAAACAGAGGAAGGCTTAGACATTGAAATTGCGGCACCGGGTTTGCATAAAGAGGACTTTCAGGTCAGTATTGAAGGGCATGAATTGTATGTTGCGGCTAAGGGAAATGTTAAGGAACTTCCTGAAAATGTTAAAATTAGGAGAAAAGAGTTTGCTTATTCAACATTTAAAAGAAAGTTCCGTTTATCTGATAAATATGATCCCAATGCCATTACTGCAAAGTATGAAGCTGGTATTCTGAAATTGCAGGTTGGGTTGAAACAGAAGAAAGAAAAAAATAGTATTCGGGTTGAAGTAAAATAAATCTGCCTGAATTTTAAGATATTTAAAAGCAACAGTTTTTTGGTTTTTGACCTGCTTTGAGCAGGTTAGGGTTTTAGGGTTATTAAGTGAGTCGGGCTTGCAATTGCTGTAGGTCCGGCTTTTTTCTTAAATTTGTGTCCAAAAGTAGCTTAAATCACCATATTAAAAACTTCAGGGACTAAAGTCAAATATTATGGAATTAAAATTTAAGACATCAATCAATTGTGGGAACTGTGTTCGCAGCGTAACTGGCTTTCTTAATGAAATTGAAAATATGGAATGGGAAGTTGATACAGACCATCCCGATAAGATCCTAACCGTAAAAGGAGAAAACTTAAAAGCTGAAGAAATTATAGAGGCGGTAGAAGATGCAGGTTTTGATATTAGTGTGTTAGCTTAGTACATCGTCCAGAAAGTTTTTTTAATGTAGCTTTTATGGAGTAGCCCTAGAAGCGAGCTGGCATGATGCAGTGCATCATAAGGATAAAGCTGCGAGGCGGTGAAGCCCCTCGCACAAGCATTATGTGATAACTTTCTGGACACTGTACTTAGGAGCTTTAGCTTCTAAAGAGTTTTAAGGTTGCATAATTTGATCTAAATCTACCCGAACAAAACGGGTGCTTTTACGGTCATTGTCATAATCTTTTATCAATAAGTAATGCCCGCTTAGATAGATTTCTGCGGGGTATTCTCCTCCCAAAGGCTGTCGATATTTAAAGTCCTTTGTTTGGGGGTTGTATCCATAGACTTCTGTATTGCTGCTAAACCAAACGATATCTTTATAAATTACAGCACCACTAATAATATCATCATCTACCTCTAATTGTCGAACTAGGGCTCCCGTATTTTTATTAAACACAAAGAATCCTTCATCTCTATGAGGTGCAAAAAACTCCTCTCCATAAACAGGAGGAGCTTCTTCAAACCCACTACCACAGCCCGTTTTGATCTCATTCATATCTATCTTCCAGTTTTCCTTACCCGTTTTCAGATCCACCCCATATAGAAAGGCCTCCCAAGATGGTAAGATAACTTGCGCTCCATCATGCGTTACTCCAAAGCCAGGGGTGTCGCCTACCACTTTACTCCAACGATGTTGATTTTTTTTGAAGTCATAGCAATGTACCTCTCCACTTTCAAAATGACTAAAAAAGACATGATCTCCAATAATAGTCACATCACACTCTAAATCTTCATCTTCAAAAGAGAATACTAAGGCACCATTTTGGGCATTGTAAATAAGTATGAGGTCGTCAAAACTCACGGTCACATAGTCGCCATAGAACTGAGGATCACATTGAGGCCTCCAACTCGACTCATATTCCTTTTTCCATAGCAGTTTTTGGGTTTTCCAATTGTAGGCAAAAATATCATAGCTATCTATAAGGATCATTAGATCACCTTTGATGGCAATTTCTGGGCATTCTTGAAGTTCCTTATTGAGTTCAAATACTTGCTGAGCCTTGCTTTCATCGTGGTTTAGACGATAGATGTGTTTCCCTTTACGATAAAACATAGCATCTTCATTCATTCCTAAAAATGCCCTTCCCTCCACCTCCCAATGATAAATTGTATTGGGCTGTGTATGAAGCAAAAGGGGCGATAGCAACGCAAATATTATGGATAATAGCAGTTTCATATAGATGTTTTTTGTATGAAGTTTTTTAACAGCTTCTATTAAGTGAATCGCTTAATGTAGCAAAAGTAAGGGGGGAGATCTATTAAAATTTTATCTTTACTGAAGTGGGTTATTTATATTGAATCTAAAAAGTTGAGTGGTCATTAACCTAGTCAACCTTAACACAAGTAAAGCTGTTCTAAACAAAAAAGTATATTGAACAACAAAATACTCAAAATATGTCATATAGTGCTCAAAAAATCCAAGCGATTCAGCATCGTATTGCTCAACTTGAAACAGAAATTGTAAATCATAAGGTGTATAAATCGATTAAAACGCTTGAAGATCTCCGTCCCTTTGTAGAATATCACGTTTATGCGGTTTGGGATTTTATGTCTTTGCTCAAGGCTCTACAAACTAAACTGACCTGTACAACTTGGCCTTGGATGCCAGTGGGTGATGCAGAAACCCGTTTTCTAATCAATGAAATTGTGGTCGGAGAGGAGTCGGATGAATTGCCAGATGGCAGTCATATTAGTCATTATGAATTGTACCTACAAGCGATGGAAAAAGTTGGTGCAGATAGCAGCAAAATTGGAAAATTACTTACACTCTTACAAGCAGGCAAGTCTTTGGAGCAAGGGCTTTTGGAAGCGAGTGTTCCTGAAGGTGCAGCTCAATTTGTTCGTTTTACTTTTGATATTATTAATTCAGGGAAGGCACATCTCATGGCGGCTGTTTTCACCTTTGGGCGAGAAGATTTGATCCCTGACATGTTTCGCTCTTTGGTGGATGACCTCAATGCACAATTTCCCAATCAATTAGAGACGTTCAAATATTATTTGGATCGTCATATCGAGGTAGATGGAGATCATCACAGCCATTTAGCCTTGCAGATGACAGCCAACCTTTGTGGGGAGAATGATAGCTTTTGGGAAGAAGCTGAAGAGGCTGTTGTGCAGGCTTTGAAAATGCGAAAATTGTTGTGGGATGCAGTTTTGGTAGAGATTGAGCGTGTGGAGTTAGTGTAGCTATATTTTTATCCCATGGAATTCATTCCATGGCTGCGCAGTCGATATTTTGAAGGGTTTCCCCGAAGGGATGCCTATGGCAAAACCCTTCAAAATGACCATTCTTGCAGTCTAGGGTTTAGAACCCTAGGAAAAATTCGAATTACACCCATGGGATAAACACGCCCCCAAATCAGTATGGATATGATTTGGGGGCGTGTTTTATTTAATCATTTCCCTTTCCAGATCTTCCGCAACTGCCCAGCCTTAAACCCAATATCGACAATGGTTCCATCTTTTTTGAGTAGAACCAAGAGGGGAGGAGCACCTTTTTCACTAAAAGCCCTGCGTGTCATGGCCTTATGATCCGTAGTATGAATATAAACAGGATCTGTTAGTAGGTGATTGGGATCTTTGACAAACTCCCAGAATTTGTCCTGGTCGCTTAAAAAAGGGTAAATACTCACAATTTTAAAGCTATCAGGTTGCTCTTTTTCTAAAAAGCGATCGATCTTATCCAAGGCATTTTGGCAGTGCCCACACTTGTAATGCCAAAAAATCATTAGAATATACTCTGCCTCAACAGCATCTAAGCTTAGAAAACTACTGTCTTCTTTTTGCAACATCCATGTTGGACTAAGGTCGCCTGGTTGAGGAGTGGTCTGCTGCGCTTTAAGCGGAAGTATGTAGCAGTATCCTATCAGTAAAAGGTACAAAAGTCGCATAATTCTATCATTTTGAGCAGGCTGCTTGTATAGCTGTTTTCAATTCTATATCTTTAAGTACAAGCAAGACTCGAGCCAAAAGCAATATGCCTGCAGAAAAAGCCCACAATACCTAAGGGTGTTGCAGACTTTGATAATGATTAATGCTAGTTCTTGGATATTGCTTAGTGAATTACCTTAAAATGGTAGGTCATCGTTGTAGGGACTATCATTTTGTGGTTCTTCGGAAGGTGGAGGAAAGTCACCTGTACCTGTTGGGGCACTGTTTCCTACATTGACATTAGCACCAGCTTTTTGAATACGCCAGCCATTGATATTGACAAAGTATTTGTCGTTCCACTCCCGACCACGCAAATTGAAGGAAACAACTACTTTATCACCTTCATTGTAGTTATCAAGCAACTCACATTTGTCTTGAGTAAGCTCTACTTTTATTTGCTGAGGGTATTGTTCGTCGGTTTCTACTACAAATTCGCGCTTTTTAAAAGTATCTTTAATTTGTTGGGTATCGAATTTTTTGATAATAGTGCCTTCTAACTCAAACGACATAATAGTTAAGTGTTAAGGTGTTAAACAAAATTAAATAAAGGTCAAGTATTGAGGATTATAGATCAACTCTACACTGATTTTCATCCCCTTCAATACAAAGATATGGGAATTGTTTTTAAATGTCCAGTTTTTTATTCAGAATACCAGAATTTGTTTATATTTTAATCAAGCTTCACCAAAACTTGTCCAATTATTTAAAATTCATACCCTATGCAAAGTGTTTCTATTCCTCAACTTCCTAAAAATATAGAAGAGTTTGTAAGCCTACGTAATGAAATCGCAAAAACTCCAGAAGGAGGAGCCGCTATGTTCATAGTAGCTATGATTCTTTTTGATCAGGACCAAAAACTGGGAACAGATGCCCTAACTATTGCTCTAGATCGTGCCAACCTTAGAGAAGATATGATGGGCTATAAAGGCTTTTCTCCTAGTAGTAGTTTACAATATCATATCGACCGTTTTTCTCGAAAATCTTATTGGGGGCGGGCTTATGTAGAGAAAACTAGCCCTCAAAATCAATATAGGCTACCTACTGTTCCGCTCAAGATCTCTTTAGGTCGTAATCGTTATAGTGAGTTGAGTAATGGAGATATTAAAATTTTTATTAAATGTTCGGGGGCGGATGATCCTCGTCCTATTACCCTAAGAGTAAACGATAAAGGCTACTGGAAAGCTATTGAATGTAGCTCTATGTTTTTGGATATGCGTGATCCTGAACAGCAAATCTCTGACGACCTGTAGTTGGTCTCAACAGCAACGCCCTTGCTCCAAGCAAGCTGCGTATGAGCATCAGGAACGTTGTTCCAATCAACGTTCCTGACGCGCCCAAGTAGCCCAAAGCACCTTCAACCCAACCGTAAAATTGTACCAATAACTTGCACATAAAATTATACGATCATGACAACCCGCATTAACTCTTTTGACGAATACCAAACCTTATATAAGAAAAGTGTAGAGCAGCCGGAAGCCTTTTGGGCCGAACAAGCAGCAAGCTTCCATTGGCAGAAAAAATGGGATCAGGTGCTCAACTGGAATTTTCAAGAACCTGATGTCAATTGGTTTGTAGGAGGACAGCTCAATATCACCGAAAATTGTCTAGATCGCCACTTGGAGAGCAGGGGAGATCAAGTTGCATTGATTTGGGAGCCCAATGAGCCCCATGAAGCTGCACAAACCTTTACATACCAGGAGTTGCATCAAGAGGTCTGCAAATTTGCCAATGTTTTAAAACAGAAAGGTATTGAAAAAGGGGATCGAGTATGTTTCTATATGCCCATGGTTCCTCAACTCACCATAGCCGTGCTAGCCTGT
>CAZOLU010000152.1:0-8559 GCA_964580485.1 uncultured Saprospiraceae bacterium
TTATTTATTTAATCTCCAAGGAGAAGATAGGAGGGGCCTAACTCAGAGATTGAAGGTTTTTAGGTGAATCTGCCCATCTGATATTGATTTCAATCTGAAAAATCCTGATATTTAGGTAATAAATCTGTATATTAATACATCAAAATATAGCTATTTTGCATGGTTTTTGCAAAATGTTATGTCTCATAAATTCCTTAACAAAATATCCAAGCAATGAAAATTACTAGACTTTTTTCTTATGTTACTTTAGGTTTTGCAGTATGGACAATGAGCTCCTGTGCACCTTGCGATTGTGATAAGGCTTCAGCCTCTGCAGTAAACACCAAAAAAGAGGAGCAACCTGTTAGCCATACTACTAGAGGGGAGAATTCAGCCTCACTAGCCATGTTGATGTCTGAAAAGTATGAAAATGTAGATCGCTTTGCCCTTGAGGGGGGAGTACCCGAAGATATTGAGGTCATTGGAAAACTTACGAATATTGATAAAGGGAATGAAGATATTGCATTTATCAAAAGTATCTTTAATACCCTACGTGGCGCAGAGAATACCGCACAACAGCTTGATATTAAATTCAGCATGTCGGAAGAGCCTGTAGAAAATGGAATGTTTATCTTCTCTATTGAATCGCAGGAAGAAAAAGAACTTACTTTTCAGATGTATGATGAGGAGGGCTTTGATATAGTAGCATACAACCAATTGGCGGTGAATAATGGTAAGAATTATCGTGCTTTGAACGTCAATGCTTTTGAAGATGGTACCTATATTTTTAAACTTTCTGATGAATCTGGTAAAGAGTTGGTACGTCGGGTAGAGGTTGCTAAAGCCAATTAACCATTATTGCACACACAACAACCAACCATAATCGTTGAAGCCTATTTCCTCAGGAAATGGGCTTTTGGCATTAATGCTATTGCCATTCTACAATCTGCCCACGGGTGGCATCAAGCATAAATTTAGGGATGCTTCGAAGAATTTCCTCTTTTAAGAGTTCCAACAGGCGAGTCTTTGCAAAATTGCGTACATAGGCCAAGCTGACTTCTCTCAAGGGGACTTGATCCCCAATTTGTTTTATTTGTTGTTGTTTTTCTGGTAATGCTAATTCTGGCAATAGCGTAAATCCCCCCTCCCGATCTACTAGCCGCCGTAGAGCTTCAATAGAGCCACTTTCATATTCAAATGGCAATAGTGCTTTGGCCGATTCTTTTTGATTTAAACGACAGAGGTTAATCATTTGATTTCTAAAACAATGTCCTTCATTCAATAGCCAAAGTTCAGCCTCTTCTAAAACCGTACTGGGAATACGATCTTGATATTCTTGATGAAAATGATGCTCAGGATGGATATAAACTTTGATCTCTTCGTAAAAAAGTGGAATGGTTCGAATGGATTTTTCAGTTAAGGGAGTTACCAAAATACCTACATCGAGGGTATCATTTTTTAAAGCTTCTAAAATCTCATCGGTGTGGAGTTCTCTAACCTGTAGCTTAATATTAGGATATTGTCGAACAAAAGTTCCTACAAATATGGGAAGTAAGTAAGGGGCGATAGTTGGGATAATACCCAGGCGAAGATGCCCCCCAACCTCATTTTGGAAATTGGCAACAATTTGCCGGAGTCGTTCTGTTTCTCGCAAAACAATGCGAGCTTGTTCAATTAAAGCATTTCCCACATCCGTAGGAATAACAGGTTGCTTGCTCCGATCAAAAATCGTCACCCCCAATTCTTCCTCTGCTTTTTTGATTTGCATACTCAGGGTAGGTTGTGTTACAAAACATTTTTGAGCAGCTTCCCCAAAATGTCTGTAAGTATCTACCGCAATAATGTATTCTAATTGTGTTAGGGTTGGCATAGCATCTGGGTTTTCTGCTTGATAGGAGATCCTCTTTAATGTAGTATGATTCCTGAGCTTAGATGATGATTCGTATACAATAAACAGATTTTTGTAGATTAATAAAAATTTGGAAGTTTAAGAAAATGTAAGGAATCTGTGAACCTATTGATTTTTTTGAAGAAGAAAGCTTTAATTCTACAATATAAAACCGCACAGATTTTCGAAGCCTATGCCAAAGGTCCCAAGGACTCCTTTGGCGCATGCCTAGGGAAAGGCAACGCCTTCCGTAGATCAGAAAAATTACCCCTTAAGGGGTTAAATTTTAATCAAACGGCGCAAGCTGTATCCTTTAGGATTCAGTAAAGTATACGGTTTTATATTCCATAAAAAAAGAGATGATCCAATCCCTCAGATCATCTCTCATAGTATTCCTTAGTTGCTAATTATTAAGTACTTAGGCCAAATCAAAGCGATCAAGATTCATCACTTTGTTCCAAGCTGCAACAAAATCCTTCACAAACTTAGCTTCTCCATCAGCACAAGCATAGACCTCAGCATACGCACGAAGCTCGGTGTTAGAACCAAAGATCAAATCAACACGTGTAGCAGTCCATTTTACATCTCCGGTAGCACGATCACGTCCTTCAAAAGTTGTTTGGTCCTCAGAAGTTGCTTTCCAAGTGGTATTGAAATCCAATAGATTTGCAAAATAATCATTGCTCAATGCACCTGGACGATCAGTGAACACCCCATGCTTAGAATTATCATAATTTGTATTCAAAACGCGCATTCCCCCAACCAAAGCAGTCATTTCAGGAGCAGTCAAGGTCATCAACTGAGCTTTATCTACCAACATTTCTTCAGCAGAAACGGGATGTCCTTTCTTCATGTAATTGCGGAAACCGTCAGCCATAGGCTCAAGTGCGCCAAAAGACTCTACATCAGTTTGCTCAGCAGAAGCGTCGGCACGACCAGGGGTGAAAGGTACTTCTACGTCATGACCAGCATCTTTAGCAGCTTTCTCAACCGCAGCAGAACCTGCCAATACAATTAAATCGGCCATAGAGATGGCTTTGCCAGATTGAGCAGCATTAAATTCTTTCTGAATAGCTTCCAAAGCATCCAATACTTTAGACAACTGCGCAGGATTGTTGGCTTCCCAGTATTTTTGAGGAGCTAGGCGGATACGACCACCATTAGCACCACCACGTTTGTCAGATCCACGGAAAGTAGAAGCGGAAGCCCAAGCCGTAGCTACCAATTCCGCAACAGAAAGACCAGACTCCAATACTTTTGCTTTCAATGCAGCAATGTCATCAGCATTTACTAGTTCATGATCTACAGCAGGAATAGGATCTTGCCAAATCAGCTCTTCTTTCGGAACTTCGGGTCCAAGGTAACGAGCAACAGGACCCATATCACGATGGGTCAATTTGTACCATGCACGAGCAAAAGCATCTGCAAATTCCTCAGGGTTTTCGTAAAAACGGCGAGAAATTTTCTCATAACTAGGGTCAAAACGCAAAGCCAAGTCCGTAGTCAACATCATTGGAGCATGCGTTTTTTCAGGGTTGTGAGCATCAGGTACCGTACCTGTGCCAGCACCACCTTTAGGAGTCCATTGGTGCGCACCAGCAGGACTCTTGGTCAATTCCCACTCATAACCAAAAAGGTTCTCAAAGTAGTTGTTGCTCCACTGAGTAGGAGTAGTAGTCCATGCACCTTCCAAACCAGAAGTGATGGTGTATTCTCCATTTCCAGTTCCATAAGTATTTTTCCATCCCATGCTTTGCTCTTCGATAGTAGCAGCAGCAGGTTCAGGGCCAACATATTTGCTAGGATCAGCAGCACCGTGTGTCTTACCAAAAGTGTGTCCACCTGCAATCAACGCAACGGTTTCTTCATCATTCATGGCCATACGGCCAAAAGTTTCACGAATATCTTTAGCCGCAGCAATTGGATCAGGATTACCGTTAGGCCCTTCTGGGTTTACATAAATCAATCCCATTTGTACTGCAGCAAGAGGGTTTTCCAACTCACGATCACCAGTATAACGCTCATCACCCAGCCATTCGCTTTCAGAACCCCAATACACATCTTCTTCAGGTTCCCAAACGTCCTCACGTCCACCACCAAAACCAAAAGTTTTGAAGCCCATAGTTTCTAAAGCACAGTTTCCTGCAAGGATCATCAAATCTGCCCAAGAGATTTTCTTACCATATTTTTGTTTGATCGGCCAAAGCAACAAACGTGCTTTATCCAAGTTGGCATTATCAGGCCAGCTATTTAATGGCGCAAAACGCTGTGTTCCAGATCCAGCACCTCCACGTCCGTCCTGAATACGGTAAGTTCCTGCACTATGCCATGCCATACGAATGAAAAAAGGTCCATAATGCCCATAATCTGCAGGCCACCAGTCCTGAGAGTTGGTCATCAGCTCATTAATGTCTTTTTTCAATTGATCAAAGTCCAAAGAGTTGAAAGCTTCTGCATAGTTGAAATCCTCTTCCATTGGGTTGGAAAGCGAGGAATGTTGGCGGAGAATGTTTAGTTTTAATTGATTGGGCCACCAATCGCGATTCGAAACACCTGTTCCAGCACCTTTTTTTAGCATACCGCTAGTAAAAGGACATTTGCCGGCACCATTACCGTTTTGATTATCCATAACGAGTTATTAGTTTTTATTAATAAGTATGATGAGTTCAAAAATACAATGCGAATATAAGCTTCTTTATCGAAAGATTTTATCGATATGTTTTATAGCTTTATAGTTTATGTCTATCGATAAACTAAGCTACACAAAGTGAACGAAAATACTAAATTTTGGTTCAAGGAGGGCATGGTTTATATAAAATATATATTAACAAACAAAATGTAATCAACCCATTAAAGGAGAAATCCTAAACTTTAGCTTTTCGACGAATACGCCAAACTAGGATTAAAAGGAGCACAAGTGCAAGGGCAGCTCCGCCCCAATACCAAAATACCGAAGTACTAGAAGCTACGTTTATTGGACGGGGATCTCCTAGCTGAATAAAGGCGGCCCAGAAGGCGGGGTGTGCGGCCAAATGTTGTGCGCGCTTGATGTAGTCAATCTTGGCCTGCCGCAAAGCGGCAGCCTTAGAGGCTCCTCGCGCAAGATGATGATAAAAACGCTGCATCAAAATCGAAGTACTCAGATCATTGACTTGCCAAAGTGAGACTACTACCGAAGGGCTACCTGCCTGCATAAAAGCCCGTGCTAGAGAAACAATGCCTTCTCCCTGCTCAAATTTTCCATAACCTGTTTCACAGGCTGAAAGTACCACCAATTGAGCGTTGAGCTGCATTCTTGAAATTTCAAAAGCTTGTAAAAAGTTATCTTCTGTACTATCTCCTTCTTCGGTAAATGCAAGGGAAGATAAGATGGGATAATTTTTATTCAAGACGCCATGCATCGCAAGGTGAATTATTCCATAATTTCCTGCTTTTGCCTTAAATCGTTTTTCACTGGTTTGATCTTTATACCAAAAATCACCTTTTAGCTGTCCTTCCAAAGCTTGGATCTCTGCGGTTGCAGCAGGCAACTCATTTAAGGCATCTCTAAGGTTGCGAAGCTTGGGGGAATGGCGGAACTTGGCATCTAATATAGGACTACGGGATTTGGCAATGGAATCTCCTTTGTAACTCGCTGCACATGCCAACAACAAGCCATTAGAAGCTTTCGTTTCGGTACTCATCTGTTGATAGAGCAGCTGTGCGGCATAATGATAGCTAATTTTGTATTGATAGAGGAGGTATGGTAGTTCTGCCAGAGCTTCTCCATTGGCAGGCTGGCTTAGGAATGCTTCAAAGGGGAGGTGCCCTAACTGTCCATCGGTAACAATAATGAGATGGTCTATGTTAGGGAAATCTTCTAGGGCTTTTGCTAAAAGCTTTTGGTAAAACCAATAGGCGTACTTGCTGTATTGCTGCTTTGCGCTTTGTGGGTCTTTTAGAATTTCTTCATAATTGACCAAGGTTGCACGAAGTTTTCCAACCTTGTCATTCAGTTCCTTTTTGGGGATAGGAATAGGGTAGGATTTCAACTCCTGATTAGAAAGTGCAAAAAGGTAAGTAATGCTGTCGCTAATGAAAAACTCTAAGACTAAGGTTCGCTCATCTAGGGTTTTTTGAATATTCTCAACGGCGACCTTTTTCCGTAAATATTTTAATTCATAATAATCTGGATAGTTGCTTTTTAAAACCTGACTAAAGCTATCAATTTCTGCATCTAGCTGATTTAATTCAGCCAAAGCGTTCTGTGCTGCAATAGAATCTTCCGTTTCTAGTCGAATTTTTTCGAGGCGTTCTTGTTTTTGTTGCAGTTTAATTTCTTTTTGAAGTAATGTTTCTGGCAATATCCCAAAACTTTGTAATCGAGCACTTTGCAGACTTTCTCTTAGGAGTAGGGATTTATTTTCTTCTGCGAGTTGGAAAGCATAGGCTAGCTGTTCGGGATTATTTTGAGCCAAAGCCATTTCTACACCACTGGCAATAAAATGAAAGCTACTTTTTAGGAGTTCTAGCTTATTTCGATCTTCTATGAAGGATTGTAGCACTTTATGAGCTAGTTCCAGACTCTTTTTGTTTAGGGCTAATGCATCTTCTTGCTTTCCTTTTTTATAGTGGAGTTGTTCTAACCAATGCAAGGAGGCAAAAAGTACTTGGGCAGATTGATAAGGCCACAGCTCCAAATCCAACGCCTTAATGTTGAGTTGACGGATTTCTGAGGGAGTCTTTCTATAGTTAATGGCAATGGCTTTTTGGGCTGCATCCAAGGCTAGGCTATCTGCTCCTGTTTTCTGATATAAGCGGCAGAGGGCATTGTAATTCCGAGCTTGAAAAAGGTGTTGATTCCCCATACTAAGACGATGAATGCGAATCGCATCTAGGTAGTATTGTTCTGCTTGATCCCAATCTTTGAGTTTTTCGGCTACCAACCCCAAGCGTTCCAGACTTACTGCATAAGGTGGTGAATCTTCGCCCAATACCTTGGCTCGAATATTTTTGGCATCTTCAAAGGTGGATTGAGCAAGTAGGTATTTTTCATGATCCATATAATGTAAGCCCAAGCCATCTAAGGCTAATGCATAGCGGCTATTGTTGCGCCCCTGATCCGATTCGCGGATGGCCAATACTTTAAGTAAGTACTCCTCAGCTTTATCTTGCTGATCCAATCTAGAGTAAATATTCGCAAGGTTGTTGAGGCTTTGTAAATAATTCTCATGTTTGGGGCCAACAGTTTTTTCAAGAATGTTGATAGCTTCTAGATAGAGTCTTTCGGCCTGCTGCCATTTCTCCTGACCGCTGTATAGCAATGCTAGATTACTTACTGCTCCCGCATAATAAGGATGCTCTGTCCCCAAGCTTTTGGCATAGGTAGCACGAGCTTCTTCGACCAAGAGTTGAGCTTCTTCCAATCTTCCCATTTGTTGATAGCTGGAAGCAAGGCTACTGATCCCTGTGGCATACCAATAGGAGTCCTTCCCTTGGTATTTGGCCCAAAGGTCAATGACTTGTTGATAAATAGGAATAGCGCTTTCATATTTCCCCCAATAATAGTAAAGCGCAGCCAGACTGAAAATGGTAGAGTGATAAGTTTGAGCTTCTTCTCCCAATGTTTTTTTCATTTCTGGGAGGTATTCCAAATAGATTTTTTCTGCCTCTGAATAGCGTCCTGTTTCTGTATATACTGCCGCTAGCGTAACCACTGAAGAAAAATACCAAACATTGGCCTGCCCATAAACTTCTTTTTGAAGGGGGATGAGTTGCTTAAATTGGGCTTCTGCGTCTTTATAATGCCCCATGTTTTTATGTATCAAGGCCAGTCCATATCGGCTATTTACATAGTTGCTGTCAGATTTACCAAATAATTTTTCGGAGAGCTTTACCGTTTCTTCTGCTTGTTCTAGGGCTTTTTGGTAGTCTCCTCTTTGAAAATTAGCCCAAAGTTCAGTATTTTTTGTATTGTACTGCTCAAGTTTTTCTTCTAGGCTTTGTGCGAATAGCACCAAGGGCAGTAAAAAAAGGGGAATTAAGGAGTATTTCATAGGGCAGATATAAAGAATAGGATTAAAATGTAGCCTTAGCAGGAAGTTATCAAAGAAGTCATACTTCAACAAAAGGGCTTTTGGTTAGAAATTCCAACCAAAAACCAAATAGTAGTCGTAATTTTTATTCTGTAATCTTTTGTTTTTGACGCCATCGGAAGCCCGCTAGGAGTAAGAGTAGTGCGACGAGTCCAATGCCCCAGTAAATCAATTGTCCCCATTGTTGTTTAGGCTGAATATTGATAGGATGGTCATCTCCCAATTGGATAAAGGCGGCCCAGAAAGCAGGGTGTGCAGCCATAGGGTTGCTCTCTTTTGCTGCCGAAATAAAGTCAATCTTAGCTTGTCGTAGTGCAGTGGCTTTGTTCTCTCCAGCACCTAGGTATTGATAAAACTTTTGCATAATTATTCCTGTACTTGCATCATTAACTTGCCAAAGAGAAACCACAAGTGCTGAAGTGCCTGCATACATAAAAGAACGCGCTAAGGATAAAACCCCCTCGCCTTCTGCGAGCTTTCCATAACCTGTTTCACAAGCAGAAAGCACAACTAGGTCTGCATTAAGTTGCATCTCAGAAATTTCATAAGCCTGTAAAAAATTATCCTCTTTTGGGTTTCCGTTTTCTGTAAAAGCAAGACTACTTAATATGGGGTGTT
>CAZOLU010000153.1:0-6356 GCA_964580485.1 uncultured Saprospiraceae bacterium
GGCAAAGAAAAAACAGTAGTGTTCTCTACGCACATTATGCAAGAGGTACAAGCCTTATGCGATCGGGTGCTGATTATCAACCATGGCAAATTGGTAGCCAATGATAGTATTGAAACCCTTCGCCACAAGGTTGCAGGAGAAAAAATTCTCACCATCGAAATTGCAGGACAAGTCGATAGCCAGCAGTTGCAAAAAATTCCGGGTATTGATAGTGCAAAAGCTTTGGGGAAAGGACGCTTCAAGCTCTTTAGCAAAAGTACGGAGGATGTGCGTCCTCATATTTTTCGATTTGCAGTAGAACAGCAATTGGTTTTGCTCGAAATGCAGCAGGAAAGTTCTAGTATTGAAGATATTTTCCAAAAACTTACCCGAAATAAGGATCTTGGAACGGCATAAAGTCGGTTACTTTGGGGGAACATCTGAATTAATATTACTAAATTTGCGGTTCATTTGATCCAATCTCTACCAAAGCACTCAAAACTAGTAGATTAAGTATTTATGTATCGCAAATTATATTTCTGGGGGGGCATGATCCTTCTGCTGATAGCTTGCAAGGGGAATCAGCCAATGGAAGGGGAAGAACCCTTGGCCAGAGTTTACAACAACTACCTTTACAAATCAGATTTAGACGGAATTGGCAAAGGCCTATCTGCCGAAGATAGTGCCTATCAAGCTCAAGCTTATATCGATAAGTGGATCATCGACCAACTCGTACTTGGTGTCGCTGTAAAAAACCTTCCCCAGTCGGAAGAACAAAGGATTGATCACTTGGTAGAGGAATATCGGGCTTCCCTTATTGTGGCACAATATGAGCAAGAACTCATCAATCGAGAGTTAGATACGGTGGTTACGCCAATGCAGCTAGCAGAATACTACAACAAAAATAAGGAGCAATATATTTCGGGCTTTAGCTGGGTGCGTTGCTACTTTATTCGACTGCCTCGGGATTTGGAGGGGGTAGATGATGTACGACGTTGGTTCCGTTCGGGTAAAGATAGTGATATTGAAAAGCTTAAACAATTTTGTATCAATAATGAGGAACAGGTAGTTTTTGCCATTGAGGAAGATCGCTGGCTCAAATTAGACCTCCTGATTGCTCGTCTTCCCAATAAAGAATTAGCTAGTAGTTATCTCCAACCAGATCGGGTTTATGATCGTTCTACGGATAAGTACATTTATCTTTACAAAACTTTTGAGTATAAAGATAAGAATAACCCTACTCCTTTGGTAGAAGTACAAGATGAAATTTCTAGAATCATCTTGCATCAACGCCGTCAGAAAATTCTGAACGAGCTACGAGAAAGTGCTTTTTCTAAAGCTAAAGAAGGTGGGGTTTTTGAGCGTTTTTAAAAAAAGCTTAGTGAGTGGGCGTAATTATTTATAGGAAAAATTTATTAGATTTTTTGATGTTAATCAAGGCATGAACGTAGTGAACTGGGCTAGCTTGTGCTAGTAGCACAAAGGCTGAGCATAATACACAGACATAGCCGTAGCTATGGCGAGTATTTGCAACATGAGCGAAGCGAACTGCGCTGGCTTTTGCCTGTGGCAAAAAAGCAGAGCCTTATAACGCAAAAAAGCTTCTTGAATTAACCATAAATAATTGCGGCTACTCACTTTAATCTCTTGCCCGAAGCTAAAACTGGCACTTTATTCGATTTAACCCTTAGGAAGGTCTCCACCTATAATTGAGATCATTTATTAACAAGAAAAATATACCGCTGTGTTAAAACATACTCTTTTAGGATTTTGTATATATTTAATATGTAGCTTTCAAGTTCAGGCTCAACAACAGATTGACCGAGTGGCTGCTATTGTAGGGAATGAAGTGATTTTGGTTTCTGATATTGAAGCACAATACAAGATGATGGCTTCTAAGGCTCAGGGCATGAATACCGAAAACCTACGCTGTGTTCTGTTCGACCAACTCTTGTCGAATGCCGTACTCCTTGCCGAAGCAGACAAAGATAGTATTGTGGTGAGTGAGGTAGAAGTAGAGGCGCAACTAGATGCTCGGATTCAGCAAATTTTGGGCTATATGAATAATGATCCTGAACAGTTCAAGCTCTATTATGGCAAAACGCCCGAAGAAGCTAAAAATGATATGCGAGAAGATATGCGCAAGCAGCTCATTGTACAGCGAATGTCTCAGGAAATTATGGCTGCGGTAAACATTACCCCCAAAGAGGTCAAAAGCTTTTTCCAACAAATCCCTAAAGACAGCCTCCCCTATTTTAGTTCGGAGGTAGAAATGGCTGCTATTGTTATTAAACCCAAAGTCAATGCCGAAGAAGATAAACGAGCAAAAACTAAGGCCGAGAATATCTTGAAACAACTGCGAGAAGGGGGCAACTTTGCCGAACTTGCTAAGATGTATTCTGAAGATCCTGGTTCGGGAATGAAAGGGGGCGACTTGGGGATTACAACTCGAGGAACCTTTGTTACAGAATTTGAAGCAACCGCCTACCAACTAGATGTCGGAGAGATTTCTGAGGTCATCAAAACCGAATTTGGCTATCACATTATTCAACTCCTTGAGCGCTTGGGGAATAATATCCACTGTCGACATATTTTGATTAAAGCTAAGATTACCGATGCAGATGTTGTACAAGCAGAGCAAGAAATTGATAGTATTCGTACGCTAATCTTGCAAGACTCCCTTACCTTCGACCAAGCCATTCAACGTTTTTCCGAAGATGAGTTTAGTAAAACTCGAAATGGGGCTATCCTTAATCCTATGAGCGGGGAACCTTATTGGGAGTTGGGAGATCTAGAGCCTGAAGTATACTTTGCTATTGAAAAGCTCAAAACTGGTGAAATTTCAGACCCCGTTGCTTCTAAAAACCCTTTCGGAGAAGCGGAGTTTCGCATTATTAAAATTAGAAACCGTAGTATCCCTCATGTCGCCAACTTAGGAGATGATTACTCTCGAATTTTACAAGCCGCCAAAGAGGAGAAGAAAGCACGTTTTATCAATGAGTGGGTCAGCAATAAAATTGGAGATCATTATGTAGAAATCAAAACAAGAGCCCTAGGAGATTATGCTAAATACCTGTTTGATGATAAAGGTCAGGCTAAATGTGGTCCATTACAACGCTGGCTTCAAGCTCCCTAAAGTCATGATAGGAAATATTTAACAGTCTTTTTGTTGTTAATTGCATGAAAAACTGCCTATATTTAAGACTTTGAGAGCGAAGCATATCTTCATATACTCTAATATCACTACTGAAAAAAAATAGCATATAATCAATGAATTATAAAGATGATGTAGAAGCCGTTGATGGCTTAGCCGAATCCTATCGAAAATTACGTCAGGAAATCGCCAAGGTCATTGTAGGCCAACAAGATGTAGTCAAATCCGTATTGATTTCTCTTTTTTGTGATGGGCATAGCCTTCTGGTGGGAGTACCAGGCTTGGCCAAAACCTTGCTGGTGAATACAATTTCTAAGGTGTTAGATTTGGACTTTAATCGTATTCAGTTTACACCCGACTTGATGCCTTCTGATATTACGGGTTCGGAGGTGATGGATGAAAGCCGTCATTTTACTTTTGCCAAAGGTCCAATTTTTACGAATATCTTGCTGGCAGATGAGATCAACCGAACTCCGCCTAAAACTCAGGCGGCCTTGTTGGAGGCCATGCAGGAGCGTTCGGTTACCGTAGCAGGGCATCGCCACATGTTACCTAAGCCTTTTTTGGTGTTAGCGACCCAAAACCCTATTGAGCAAGAGGGAACCTACCCTCTACCAGAAGCACAGCTCGACCGATTCATGTTCAATATCTTTTTGGATTACCCCTCTTATGAGCAAGAGGTCGAAATTGTAAAAAATACAACTTCTGGTACAAAAGCTAGTTTAAGCTCAGTAGTTACAGGAGATGAGATTCTCTTTTTCCAAAAATTGATCCGTAAAATTCATATTGCAGATAATGTACTGGAATATGCGGTAGGACTCACCAATAAAACCCGCCCCAATACTGCCCTAGCAACAGACAAAGTCAACAACTATATTTCTTGGGGGGCAGGACCTCGTGCTTCTCAATATCTAGTGTTGGGGGCTAAATGTCATGCAGCTATTAACGGGAAGTACTCCCCAGATAAAGAGGATGTACAAGCCGTAGCTCCTTATGTTTTACGCCACCGTGTGGTACGCAACTATAAAGCAGAGGCAGAAGGAATTACGATTGAGCATTTGATCGAAAGTTTATTTTAAAAATTTGGCCTCCAATATAGACCAATATCGAGCAGAGACTACTAGACCCATCGATCTATTAGTCTCTGTTTTCTTTTAAGTTTTTACCTACAATCCAAAACTATGAAACGAGCATTCAATATCTTAAAGTGGGTGGGTATTGGCCTTATTGGGCTAATTGCTATTTTAGCAGTTATCTACCTTTTGGGACCAAGACCCAAAATGGATCCCATCAACAATCAACCCATCGATATAGCCCAAAAAGCACTGCCTGAGCTAGCCGCAAGCATTGCCGCAGCAGAGGCTAAGGTCAAAAATATCAAGGAGGATAATCAGTCGCAAATTATTTGGGCAGACTCTATTCCGCAACAAAGCGAGTATAGCTTGGTCTACCTGCATGGTTTTAGTGCCTCTCAAGGCGAAGCCAAACCTTTGCATCTTGAGCTTGCGCAAAAACATGGCATGAACCTCTACTTAGCCCGACTAGCACATCATGGCATTGATGATCCCGATGCTCTTGGGCAAATGACTCCAGCAAGCCTCATTCAATCGGCTAAAGAAGCAATTGCAGTAGGCAAGCAACTTGGTAAAAAAGTGATTCTGATGTCTTGCTCCACGGGCTCTACGCTCTCCCTTTACCTCGCTGCAGCCGATTCGAGTATTGCAGCGCTGATTATGTTATCTCCTAATATTAAGCTAGCGGACCCCAATGCTTGGCTACTGGCAGGCCCTTGGGCCAAGAAGATTGTTCGGGCAGTTTATGGGGGGGAATACACTCCCGACAACTGCGCTAAGGAAGAAGGTCGCCAATATTGGAACTGCTCTTATCATGTAGATGCATTGCCCAATCTTCAGTTGCTTGTTGCCAACACCATGAAAGCAGAGACCTTCAAGGCTGTCAAACAACCCGTATTTCTAGGTTATTATTATAAAGATGAGCAATATCAAGACCAAACCGTTTCGGTGGCAGCGATGTTAGATATGTATGAGCAGTTGGGCACGCCAAAAGAACTGAAACAGAAAAAAGCGTTTCCCGAAGCGGCTACACATGTTATTGCATCCCAGTGGCATTCGCAATCTTTGGAAGCAGTAAAAACAGCTATTTTTGATTTTACTCATGATATTTTGAAACTGTAAAGTATCTTATATCTAAAAACTACGGAAAAGTATTTTAACTTAATGATTTTCATTGGTTTATGGATTTAAGCTGACTGCGAAAATCCTAGATTATCTATGTAATTTTCAATTAAGATTCAATCTATCTAAAGAAATCATTGTAAGCTCGATTATATCGGCAATTCAACTTCATGAGAAGTACAGGTAAAATCCAACTTTTGATGCAGTTTAAAAGTACCATATTATCGGGCTTTCAGAACTTTTCTGTAGCTTTCAGCTTATATGAACCTTTTTTATTATTTAACAGCTCTTTAGCCATAAATATTTGGTTTTGTTTAAAAAAACAAATAGATTTGTACTATTGACATTGAGTTTTTCGTTATATAAAAATAGAACACACACTATAAAGATTAATAGCATTTTGGGATTGGCTCTCCGGGTATAGCGCTCGGGGGGCTTTTTTTGATATTCTCCCCTGCTTCCCCAAAAATAAAGCTGCTGCTGAAATGAGATTCAACAGCAGCTCTAGCCAAGCAGCTAAGGGTTCAAAAAAGATTCAAGCTCAAAGCTAGTATGCCTTTGCAAACAACACCCTATGAGTGGTGGCTTTCCCTGTCAAGATACAAGCACCTTCTCGCCCAGGTTCATCCACAGGGGGATCAAAAGGGATACAGCGTGTAGTAGCCCCCGTTTTGGCTTTGATTTCCAATTCTGTTTCGGTAGTGCCATCCCAAAAAGCATAGGCAAAGCCACCATTTTCGATCACCTTTACAAAGTCTTCCCAAGTTTCGGTAACATGTGTATTTTTGTGCAAACGCTCATAGGCTCTGTTGTAAAGATTTTGCTGAATCTCCTCCAACAAATCCGCCACATATTCTGCAATACCTTCTAGGGGTACCGATTTTTTCTCTTTAGTATCTCTTCGGGCGACTTCCACAACTCCTTTTTCCAGATCTCGTTTACCAATGCCTAGGCGCACAGGCACTCCATGCATCTCATGTTCAGCAAATTTGAAACCAGGGCGGCGTTTTTTATCATCATCATATTTC